>NZ_RZTF01000356.1:0-6639 GCF_004023175.1 Mesorhizobium sp. M7A.F.Ca.MR.362.00.0.0 | reverse complement strand
GGCAGGTCGATCGCATGCAGGACCTTGCCGGCCTCGGACAGGACGGCAGCGCCAAAGCTGCCGTCGCGTTTGACGAAAGCCGTGGCGAAGACGGCGTCGGCCACAAGCGTGGTTGCCCAGGCCGAGGGCGTCATCGTCGCCATGAAGCCAACGCCTGCAGCTCTCAGGAAATCGCGGCGATCTATCAGAGGGGTTTTCAATTCAGTCCCCATCCAGCGAAGAGAAGCCTGCGGTCAGTCCGAATTCGGCGGTCAACCTGGTGCCGATCAAGGCCGAGAGGCTGGAGGTGATCAGCGCGAAATGATCGAGCTTGTCACGCAGCGCCGGATCGGCAAGCGCCTTGTCGATTGGACCGCCGACCGCCTTGGCGGTGGCGACACCGTTGACCAGCTGGATGTGGATCGATTCGGCCATCCAGCGCGCATCGGTCTGCAGGGCATCGCCCAGCTTCGAGGCCTGGAACAGCGTATCGATGCCGGAGAGATTGCCGGCCAGTGACGCGGTGGTGTTTTGCGAGCGCCAGTAGATTGCCTGTTTCGGCTTGTCCGCATCCGGCTTGCCGCCGAAAAACCCTTTCAGGCGCACGTCGCGCACCATTTCGAGCTCATTGATGAAGACGCCGACCAGTTCCGTCACCGCTTCGTTGCCGTCGCGGTAAAGTGGGTTCTGCGGCCCCGGATTGGCCCAAAGCGCTGCAAAGCCGTCCGGCTTGTTCCAGGCGGCGCTGACCTCACCGGCCATGGCTTCGATGTTGCCGGCAACCGCCGCGCCATATGCGCAGCGGTAGGGATCATCCTTGCCGGCAAGTGCATCGGCGCCGTCGCCGTAAAGAACGAATTCGAGCGCGCCCAGCCCCTGCATGGCAACGCTCTTGCCGGCCAGTTGTGCCGGATCGGTCGCGGTCGGATCCTTGTCGGACAGCGCCGCCTGTACCTGTTTCAGGCCGATGCTCTTGCGATCCGGCCAGAACAGCATGCGCTCCAGCCGGTTGTTCTCCTTGATCGGTCCGAAGCCGATGATTTCGGCTGACGACCAGGCATAGACGGTGGCGGAGAATTCGGCGCGTGCGGCATCGAGTTCTCCTTGCGAGGGCGTGACGCACAGCTCGCGCATGGATCCGGTCAAGGCTTCCGCATGCTCGTGCAGGCCGGCATAGGCCGGGCGGACGAAGCCATCGATCGCGCGCTGGATGATATCGGAGGCTTTGACCGCCGCCGACGCAGGGACAACGCCCAGCAGGGCCAGCGGAAGAACGAGAAACAATGCAGAACGCTTGAACATCACAGTGACTCCAGGAATTTGAGCAGCGCGTCACGCTCAGTCGCACTGGCGGCGGCAAAGCGGTCGCGCGCTTTCTGCGCCTCGCCGCCATGCCACAGAATCGCCTCGGTCAGGCTGCGCGCGCGCCCGTCATGCAGGAAGAAGGAATTGCCGTTGACCGTCTCGGTCAGGCCGATGCCCCACAGCGGCGGCGTGCGCCATTCATTGCCCGTCGCATCTCCCACGGCTTGGCCATCGGCCAGATCAGGCCCCATGTCGTGCAGCAGGAAGTCGGAATAAGGCCAGATCAGCTGGAAGGCCCGCGCCTTGTTGGGCGTATCGCGGCGCGTGACGAATTTCGGCGTGTGGCAGGCAATGCAGCCGATCTCGTAGAATGTTTTTTTGCCCGCGAGCACGTCCGGCCGGTCGAGGTCGCGGCGCGACGGCACGGCCAGGTTCTGCGAATAGAAGGTGACGAGATCCATCACCGGCGGCGGCGCCTCGACCGGACCAAGGCGCTGCTGCACGCCGTTCGGCATGGCGAGGCATTTTGCCTCCGCAGCAGTGCAATCGCCCCAATGCTTCGGCTCTTCGGGCGTCGAGATGCCGATGTCGCCGGCAAAGGCGTCCGCCGCCTGCTGGCGGATCGACGCGGTCTGTGCCTTCCAGCCGAAACGGCCAAGCGTCAGTTTTCCGTTCAGGCTATCGCGCACGATGTTCGGCCTGCCGGAAATGCCGTCGCCGTCCCTGTCGTTCGGATCGGCGTGGGCGAGAATATCAGCCGGCGCGATCTGTTCGATCAGGCCCAAGCCGATCATCGGCGGGGTCAGGCGCGGCGACAGCGTGGTGCGTGGGTCAAGCGGCCCGTAGCCAAGGCTGTCAACCGAATAGCTCGGTTTGCGCAAGGAGATCACAGTGCGGTCCGTCAGCTCCACCTTACGTTCCTGATAGTCAACATGCATCCTGCCTTCACCGGGCAGGCCGGGTACGGCGAGCTCCTGCAATTGCGTGCCGTAGACCGGGTCGGGGAAGTTGAGCACCTTGTGGTCGGCAAGCGCCGCCTTCTCTTCCGCGCTGCTGGCGTCGCGGGCCAGCCGCAGGAACATCGACGTGGTGCCGACGTCGCCTTGCGGCGGGCGGCCGCGGCCATCTTTCAGATGGCAGTTCTGGCAGGCACGTTCGTTGAACAGCGGGCCGAGCCCGTCCGACGCCTGCGTCGAGGATGGCGACGAGACCCAGTTCTTGCGGAAAAGGGCATTGCCGAGCTTGAAGTCGCCCTCTTCCTCGAAGGTGATGTTGGCCGAGGATTGCGAGAAGGAATCGCGGCTGACGTCCTTCCGGGACGTGCCGGCGCCACCTTGCATCAGTTCGAACTGCTCTGGCCTGGAAAAATCCGCGGTCGGCCTCGTGACGGCGATGACGCGCGCCTGGTCCTTCGCATTGAGGTCGGTGCGCGTGGTGGCGAGCCCGGCAGGCTGAAGATCACCGGCCATCGCCGAAGAGGCAAGCGCCAACACGAGCACGACATAGCGCCGACGCGCCAATCCGGCCGGCGTCTTGCGAAGGAGCGGCGAGCCATTGGCCCGCCGCGAGCGGCGCACGAATTCTAGCAGGCGCCGCATTCCCGCATGCCCTTACTCCGCCTCGTCCGCCGATGCGGCGTTGAGCTGGCCGTATTTTTCCTCGCCGATCGAGGCAAGCAGGTCGAGCTGCGTCTCGAGAAAGTCGATGTGACCCTCCTCGTCGGCGAGCAATTCCTCGAACAGCTTCATCGTCACGTAGTCGCCGGCGTCGTTGCAGATTTCGCGCGACCGCTTGTAGGCGGTACGTGCGTCATATTCGCCGGCAAGATCGGATTCGAGCACTTCCTTGACGTTCTGCCCGATGCGCAGTGGCGCCACGGACTGCAGGTTCGGATGGCCTTCGAGGAAGATGATCCGGGCCACGAGCTTGTCGGCATGGTGCATCTCCTCGATCGATTCCGCCCGCTCCTTCTTTGCCAGCTTGGCGTATCCCCAGTCCTCAAGCAGACGGAAATGCACCCAGTACTGATTGACGGCCCCAAGCTCCAGAAAAAGAGCCTCGTTAAGCCGCTCGATGATCTGCGGATCGCCTTTCATGAATTCTGCTCCCGTATTGGACGCGCAGGCCTCTGACGCGATCCAGGTGTGAAACGACATCCACGCCGCTCGCCTCCGAGCGGGCGTGGTAATTTTCGGTGACCCGAATGATCGTTTCCACCACATTTGGGAAGCAGCCGCAACAGCGACCGCGCTTTTGCATGGCATGATAGATCTTCGCCGGCACGATCAGCTGCCAGGGATCCTGGTCCAGCAGCCCGACGATCGTCTGCTCGATCTCCTTCTCGGTGATGATATTGCAATGACAAATCAGCATTGGCTTGCTCGGCTGGCTGACGGCGTCTCCCGCGCCGTGTGGCTTGATTTTCTAGCGGAGGCCGTTCCAGAGCCGGTTGTCCGGCTCCGGATCAGTCTCCTGTCTTTCGGCCCTTACTTGAACACCTTGTCCGGCGCGTCGAGGCTGTCGGACCCTTCGAAGGCGATGGTGCTGAGCTTCAGGGAGCCGACGGCGCGCTCAATCGACTTGGTCTGATCGATCAGCGCATCGATCGCCGCCTGCACGGTGGCGTTGCCCTCAACGTTGCCCTCGGCGATCTGCTGGTCATAGGCCTCGCCGGCCAGTGCACGCGCCTTGATCGCCTCCATCTTGGCGACGGTGACATCGAGCTTGTCAGACAGTTCCTTGTCGATCGCCGGATCGGCCGCCTTCACCATATCGGCCACCGAGGGACCCGAAACGACGGTGCCGTCGAGACGCGTGTAGCTTGCATGATAGGCCGCGCGAATGCCGATGGCGTCGTAGAGATGCGAATTGTAGGTGTTGTCGGAGAAGCAATCGTGCTCCTCTTCCGGATCATGCAGCAGCAGGCCGAGCTTCATGCGCTCGCCGGCCAGTTCGCCGTAGGACAGCGAGCCCATGCCGGTGAAGATGGTCGAGATCGCCGTGTTCGGCTCGCCATCGACGAGAGCCTTGCGGGCGGCGCCGTCTTCCTTCCAGTTGCCGACCATCTCCTGAATATCCGAAACCAGAAGGTCGCTGGCCGATTTCAGATACTCGGCGCGGCGATCGCAATTGCCGCCGGTGCAGTTCTTGAGGTCGTAGTCGGTATAGGGGCGCTCGCCGGCACCCGGGCCGGTGCCATGCAGGTCCTGGCCCCAGAGCAGGAATTCGATGGCGTGGTAGCCGGTGGCGACATTGGCCTCGATGCCGCCGGCTCCCTGCAGCGTGCCGGAGAGGAACTCCGGCGAAAGCTTCGATGCATCGACCTTCTTGCCGTTGATCTCGATCTCCTTGTTGGCGATCACATTGGCCGTGTAGAGCGCGTTCGCGTCCGATTCGGAGCCGTAGCTCTTGGCGACGTAGTCGATCAAACCTTCATCCAGCGGCCAGGAATTCACCTTGCCTTCCCAGTCGTCGACGATCTTGTTGCCGAAGCGGTAGACCTCGGTCTGCTGGTAGGGAACGCGCGATGCCTTCCAGGCGTCACGGGCAGCGTTGAGGGTTTCCACCGATGGCGCGGCGAGCAGCGCGTCGACCGCCTTGTCGAGCGCCTGCGCGGTGGTCAACGAATCCTCGTATTTGGCGAGTGCGATGTCGGAATAGGTCTTGATGACCGCCTTTGCATCGGTTTCCGCCTTTGCCGGCAACACGAATACCGCCACCGTCAGCAGGGCAGTGGCGCCGATCGCCGCAAGCCTGCTGCCATATCGTGCTGTCATAATCACTCTCCAGTTTCTCGGAAATTCTGTAAACGGCGCGCGCAACAACCGGCGCCAGGCCATCTGTGGGCCATTGGGCGCAAGAGATGCCGCGCCATCGCGCGGTTCGCGGAAGAAAGACACCAAAATGCCTCCAATCGAAAGGGTTCAAGGCCCAGACATTAAAGGGATGCGCTGACGCGCGAGCCTCCATAAAGCTGCGACATCGTCGGATGTCAATGACAATCCGTAGGAAAAGTCAATTGAAACAACAGTTTAGAATTATTCTAAACTACGACTGTCAACTTTATGCATCTTCTGCACCGGTCTTGCCACTGAACTGTACGATTGACAGCCGCCATTCCGGGTGCGACCCGCAAAAGCTCTCTTGCGGCGGCACCAGACAATTGCCACTTGGCGAGACATCCTAGGATAGAAGCGGGATTGGAATGCGATGAAGAACGGTGTGGTCATTGTCGGCGCGGGTCATGCGGGCGTGCAAGCGGCCGCCAGTCTGCGCGAAGACGGCTATGACGGGCCGGTGATCCTCGTCGGGGATGAGGACGAACTTCCCTATCACAAACCGCCGCTGTCGAAGACTTTCATCAAGGATGCAGAGGCCAAGCCGCAACCCTTGCGCGGCGAGGCCTTTTACACCGGCAGCGCCATCGATTACCGGCCTGGCGTCAGGATCGATCGAATCGATGCCGGACGCCGCAGTTTGGATATTGCCGGCGGTGGTGCGCTGGCCTTTGGCCACCTGATCCTGGCGACAGGCTCGCGCCCGCGCACGCTGCCGCTGCCCGGTGCCGACCTGTCCGGTGTGCTGTCGCTGCGCTCGCTGGCCGA
This sequence comes from Mesorhizobium sp. M7A.F.Ca.MR.362.00.0.0, assembly GCF_004023175.1. Classification (NCBI taxonomy): domain Bacteria; kingdom Pseudomonadati; phylum Pseudomonadota; class Alphaproteobacteria; order Hyphomicrobiales; family Phyllobacteriaceae; genus Mesorhizobium; species Mesorhizobium sp. M7A.F.Ca.MR.362.00.0.0. The sequence continues at coordinate 751 of NZ_RZTF01000356.1, read as the reverse complement.
TGCGCGGCTGATCCGCGACCTCAGCGCGCAAAGCGACGAAGTCGTCATCCTCGGCGGCGGTTTCATCGGGTTGGAGATCGCAGCCACGTTGAGGGCCGCCGGTCGCACGGTGACAGTGGTCGAGGCGGTGGACCGGCTGCTCGGCCGCGCCGTGGCGCCGGTCGTGGCGAGCCACGTCCGGCAACGGCTGGAGGCGACAGGCGTGCGCATCCTCACCGGCACCTCGATCGCCAGGCTCGATGGCGAAAACGGTCATGTCACGGCCGCCATCACCTCATCAGGCGAAAGGCTGCCGGCGCGCATGCTCATCGTCGGCGTTGGTGCCGTGCCGAATTTAGAACTGGCGCAGGCGGCCGGCCTCAGCATCGCCAACGGCATTCGCGTCGATCATCAGATGCGCACGTCGATGCCGGAGATTCTCGCCATTGGCGATGCTGCCTCCTACCGGCACTGGTTCACCGGCGGCGACGTGCGGCTGGAATCGGTGCAGAATGCCACCGACCAGGCGCGGCTTGCCGCGCGCACGATATCGGGCCATGCCGACGCCTATTCGGCGGTGCCATGGTTCTGGTCCGACATCGGCGACATGAAATTGCAGATGGTCGGCCTGACCGCCGGCGGCGACAGCCATGTCGTGCTGGGCGACCTGCCCGACAACAAGTTCTCGATCTACCACTATGCCGGCGACCGGCTGCTCGGTATCGAATCGGTCAACCGTCCCGGCGACCACATGCTTGGCCGCAAGATGCTC
>NZ_RZTF01000355.1:5641-6651 GCF_004023175.1 Mesorhizobium sp. M7A.F.Ca.MR.362.00.0.0 | reverse complement strand
CGGCCGCTGCCGGTGTCTTCCTGGCCGGGCGCATCGTGTCGGGCGATCCGAATGTCGGTCTGCTTTTCGAACTCGATACCGTCACCGCCGTGGCGCTCGGAGGCACCCAGCTCTCCGGCGGCATCGGCAGCCTGCACGGCACAGTGATCGGCGCGCTGGTCATGGCGCTGCTGGCTAACGGCATGAACCTCGCCAACGTCTCGCCCTTTGTTCAGACAGCGATCAAGGGCGGCATCCTGCTGGCGGTGGTCGGGTTGCAATCCCGCAAGAAAATGGGGCTCTGAGCGATGGCCGCCGTTCTCGCAAATCCGATCGCCCGGCGTCTGCTGCGCACCCCGCCGTCCTATTTTGTCTTCATCGTGCTGCTGGCGACGCTGTGGATCGCGCGGCCGAACATGCTCAACCTCAACATCATGGGCATCTTCGTCAGGCAGATCGTGCCGCTCGGCATCCTGGTGCTGGGGCAGCTCGTCGTCATGCGGGTGAAGTCGATCGACCTCTCTGGCGGCGGCATCATCCTGCTCATCAACTATTTCATCTCGTCGGGCACTTTCCCCGGCGCGTCGATGCCTTTCTTCGTCGTGCTGGCGCTCGCCACCGGCCTCGTCATCGGCCTGTTCAACGGCTTCATGATCGGCAACCGGCGGGTGTCGGCGGTCATCGTCACGCTGGCGGTCAGCATCATCCTGGTCGGGCTGGTGCAGTTCCTGTCGAGCGGCAATCCGCCCGGCGATGTGCCGAAGCTGTTCAACGACCTATACAACACGAAATTCCTGTCGGTTCCGACGCCGGTGCTGTTCTGGGCCCTGCTGACCGCTTCGGTGTGGCTGCTTCTGTCGCGGACCATCTTTGGCCGCTACGTCGCTTCGGTCGGGGAGAATGCCGAAGCCGCGCATTTTTCCGGCGTGCCGGTCCAGCGCACGGTCATCCTGGCGCATACGCTCGCCGGCCTGATAGCGGCGATCGCCGCCCTGGTGCAGACCGGTTCCATCGCCGTCGGCAGCGTCCGT
>NZ_RZTF01000355.1:0-5634 GCF_004023175.1 Mesorhizobium sp. M7A.F.Ca.MR.362.00.0.0 | reverse complement strand
CTCGCCCTGCCGATCCTGGCGGTCGCGGCAACGATCCTCGGCGGCGTCGTCTTCGGTCGTGGCGACGGCGGCGTCTGGGGGCCTTTCTTCGGGGCGCTGTGTTTTGCGCTGCTGTTCGTGGTGATGACGGTGCTCGGCATCGACGAGCCCGGCAAGCTCATCGCGCAGGGCGTCATCATCCTCGGCGCGGCGATCTTCTACGGAGTGCGCGTGCGAAACCCCTGATTTGAAACGGCGAAGAGCAAGTGCGCCGGCGTTCAGACAATTGCAAACAGATGGAGAAACATGGATGTCACCGCCAAAAAACATCATGTGCTACGGCGACTCGCTGACCTGGGGCTGGGTTCCGGTCAAGGAAGGGTCGCCGACCTACCGCTACCCTTATGATCAGCGCTGGACCGGTGTGATGGCGGCGGCGCTGGGGGCGGGCTACCACATCATCGAAGAAGGCCTGAGCGCGCGCACGACCTGTCTCGACGACCCCAACGATCCGCGCCTGAACGGGGCGAACTATCTGCCCTCGGCCATCGCCAGCCATCTGCCGCTCGACCTGGTCATCGTCATGCTCGGCACCAACGACACCAAGTCTTATTTCCGCCGGACGCCTTATGAGATCGCCAATGGAATGGCGAAACTGGTCGGGCAGATCCTGACCAGTGCCGGCGGCATCGGCACCCCTTATCCGGCTCCCAAGGCGCTGGTCATTGCGCCGCCGCCGCTGACCCCGATGCCCGATCCGTGGTTCGAGGGCATGTTTGGTGGCGGGCACGAAAAATCCAGGGATCTGGCCAGGCAGTACAAGGCGATGGCGGATTTCATGAAGATCGATTTCCTCAATGCCGGCGATTACCTCACCACGGATGGTGTTGACGGCATCCATTTTACTGCCGGAAACAACGCCGATCTGGGACGCGCCGTCGCCGACAAGGTCAAGTCGATCCTTGAGCCGGGCAAGGTCAGCACTGCCGCCTGAAGCCGCCACGCCCGTCGGCTTGCGGCACACAGGCCTACGGCGCGGGTGTATCGCTCGTTCCTCCGGCGATGCACATCGATACGGGGCCGTTTGGCCCCGTATCGATGTGGCGCTCGACGCCTGCAGACCTGCGTTGATCTAGGGCCTTGTGCCCCGAGGAACATGATCGGCAGACGATTTGGTTTGGCGGTCGAAAACGACCGCCAGGCCGTTCTTCACGGCAAGCGAGGCGACCATGTCGTCGAGTTCGCGATCGGGAATGGCGGGTTTGAGGACCTGCCGGATGGCCCGATAGGCCTGCTCGGTCGACACATAGTCGTAGCGCTTTTTGCGCGCTTCCACATATTGCTCGATGAGAATGCCCAATCGGCGGGCGGCGATGTCATCTGGTTGCTGCAAGGGAGCCTCCTCAGCGTCGATCGTTTGCAGACCCCCGAGATGTAAAAACCCACGCCGCGAAAGTTAAGGCCTGCTGTCGGCTTGAAGCCCAAAAAATCTATTGCCTTCGTTCAACGAACTGCGCCGCAGAGTGTCATCGTGTCCGAACTGGCACATCGCAGCCGCAAGGCGCGGGTCAACTTGCCCGTCCGAATCCCGACCAAAGCGTGTATTCACAACAGCTCCGACAGAACGGCCATGAAATGGTCGTTCTCCGCTGTCGAGCCGATGCTGACTCGCACATAGGTGTCAAAACCCTGCTGCTTCCACGGCTTGACGATGACGCCGTGACGCAGCAGGCCTTCGACGAAGGCGGAAGCATCTTGCCGGCAGTTGAAGAACAGGAAGTTGCCCCTGGAGGCAGCGACATCGAGGCCCTTGCTCGCCAGGAAAGTCTCGACGCGTTTTCTCTCTGCATTGGCCAGCGCGACGACCCTGGCAAGGTGTTCGTCGTCGGCCAGTGCCGCGAGTGCGGCCGCCTGGGCCATCGCGTTGGCGTTGAAAGGCGTGCGGACGCGATCGAGCAGCGCGCGCAGCTCCGGGTCACCGACGATGCCGAAGCCGATCCGCAATCCGGCCAGACCGAACGCCTTGGAAAAGGTCCGCAGCACGATCCAGGGCCGGCCCAGCTTTTCGAGATAGGGCAGGGACGACGCATAATCGTCGCCCTTGGCATATTCGGCATAGGCTTCGTCGATGACGATCAGCGTCTCGTCGCCGACCGCATCCAGAACCCTCGACAGATCGCCGCCGGAGAGCCAGCTGCCGACCGGGTTCATCGGGTTCGAAAACAGCAGCATGCGCGGCCTTTCGCGCACCGCCTCGACCAGCGCATCGACATTGATGGTGAGATCGCCGTTGACGGCAACGCGTTTGACGGTCGCCCCCATCAGCGTCGCGTAGTCCTCATGCAGCGGGAACGACGGATAGAGGGTGACGACGGCATCGCCGGGCCGCAACACGGCACGGCTGATGACGGAGAGAAGATCTTCGGAACCGTTACCCAGGATAATCTGGCCCTCGGCGACGGCATATTTGTCGCCGATCGCCTGGCGCAGCTTGCGCCCGGCAGGGTCCGGATAGAGGCGGAACATCTCGGAGCCGGCATGCATCGTCGTGGCGAGGGTCGGGCTGGGCCCGAGCGGGTTTTCGTTGGAGCCCAGTTTGGCGATCCTGGCCGGTGCGTATCGCTCCATGACCTCGTCAATGGTCAGCCCGGAATTGTAGGGCGACAAACGGTTGACTTCGGTGCGGACCATGTCCGAGGCTTTCGACACGGGCGGGCTCCTCTGCGGTGGATTTCGTCATCCGTACCGTAGTCGAAATAGTTTGTATATGCTTGTATATGTAACTTGGTCTGATAGTCTCGACGCTGAAGCGGAAACCGACGCCGGCAAGGAGGATCACATGCGCAACGCTTCTCTCTTCGATCTCTCCGGCAGGAAGGCGCTTGTCACCGGCGCAAGCCGAGGCATCGGGCGCAGCATCGCCGAAGCGCTGAGTGCTGCCGGCGCCGACGTCGCGGTCTCGGCGCGGAGCCTGGCCTCATTGCAGGACACAACGGCAGCCATCCGCGCCGCCGGCGGAGTGGCGCACGCCATCGCTCTCGACGTCACCGATGTCGGCCGCTGCCGCGCAGCCACCAACGAGGCTGCCGGCCTGCTTGGCGGTCTCGACATTCTCGTAAACAATGCCGGGATGGAGGAGGTGCGGCCCTCGCTCGATGTCGACGAGGCGCTGTGGGACAGGATCGTCGACACGAATCTCAAGGGAGCGTTCTTCTGCGCCCAGGCCGCCGCGCGGCAGATGCGCGATGCCGGCCGTCCTGGTGCCATCATCAATCTGTGCTCGCTGACATCCGAAGTCGGAATTCCCACCGCGGTGCCATACGGCTCGTCGAAGTCGGGCCTGCTCGGCATGACCCGCGCCCTTGCGGCGGAGTGGGCGGAGCTTGGCATAAGGGTCAACGCCATCGCGCCGGGATATTTCAGGACGGCGATGACCGACGTTTTCTACAGCAACGAGGCATGGCAGCACTCCATGCTGGCCAAGATCCCGCAGCGTCGTTTCGGCGACCTCCACGACCTGCATGGCATCGCCGTGTTCCTCGCTTCGGATGCGGCTGCCTACATAACCGGCCAGTCCATTCCGGTCGATGGCGGCTTTCTCGCCTCGATCTGACGAGGCAGGTTTGTCTCCGTAGTTTCGACGGGAAGGATGATGGAAAAATTGCTGGCGACTATCATACATACATGTATATACTTTTGCCCGGTGAAGCCTCTCGACGGCTTTGATCCTTGCCCCGGTCGGCCTGTCGACCCGCAGAACTATGGCCATCCACGGGCCAACCGTCATTGCGTTCCAAGAGTTCCAGGAGACGAGCAATCATGTCCGACATCAGCTTCCACGATTTGTCATCCATCGATGCCGACCAGCGCGCCAGTCTGCTGAAGCGCGCCGAGGCCGATCTGACGGTCTTCGTCGAGAAGGTCCGGCCGATCATCCAGGCCGTCAAGGACGAAGGCGATGCCGCCTTGATCCGCTTCGCCAGGGAACTCGACAAGGCCAATGTCGCCGAGGGCGAACTGCAGGTGTCGGAAGCCGAGTTCGACGCGGCGTTCGACAAGGTGGAAAAGGATGTCGTCCAGAGCATCCGGTTCGGCATCGACAACATCAGGCATTTCCATGAGGAGCAGAAGCCGGAGACGATGTGGCTCAAGGAAGTCCGGCCGGGCGCCTATGCCGGCGACAGGTACACGCCGATCGCATCCGTTGCGCTCTACGTGCCGCGCGGCAAGGGCGCCTTTCCATCGGTGACGATGATGACGTCGGTGCCGGCGGTGATTGCCGGCGTGCCGCAGATCGCCATCGTGACGCCGCCGACATCGGATGGTTCGGTGGATGCGGCAACGCTCGTCGCCGCGCGTCTCGCCGGCGTGGGCACGGTCTACAAATGCGGCGGCGCCCAGGCAGTTGCCGCCGTCGCTTACGGCACCGAGACGGTGAAGCCCGCGCTCAAGATCGTCGGCCCCGGCAGCCCGTGGGTGGTCGCGGCCAAGAGCGTGCTGTCCTCGGTCATCAACACAGGCCTTCCGGCCGGCCCGTCGGAAGCGATCATCTTTGCCGATGAAAGCGTTGACGGCGGCCTTGCCGCGCTCGACCTGTTGATCGAAGCCGAGCACGGGCCGGATTCCTCGGCCTATCTGGTGACGCACAGCCGCAAGGTTGCAGAAGCAGCGCTTGCTGCACTTCCCGAGCATTGGTCGCGGATGACCGAGCAGCGTGTCGAGTTTTCGCGCGCGGTGCTGACCGGCAAGCGCGGCGGCATCGTGCTGACCGCGTCGCTGGAAGACAGCTACCGCTTCATCAACGACTATGCGCCCGAACATCTCGAGATTCTGTCGAAGGAGCCGTTCGCGCATCTCGGGCGCATCACCGAGGCGGCCGAAATTCTGATGGGCCCGCACACGCCGGTGACGCTGGCCAACTTCGTTCTCGGTCCCAATGCTGTGCTGCCGACCAGCCGTTGGGCGCGGACCTACGGGCCGCTTTCGGTAACGGATTTCGTCAAGCTGTCGTCGGTCGGCTATGTCACCTCGGTGGCCTATCCGGAACTCGCTCTGCACGCCCGCAGGCTCGCCCGCTACGAGGGCTTCAGCTCGCATGAGAACGCGGTCTCGGAAATCCGCGACCGCTATCTCGCCGGTTGAGCGGAAGCGATCGTGATGAAGGCCGCACGACTGTATGGACCTGGTGACTTGCGCATCGAGGACATCGCCACGCCGGGCGTGCCGGATGCGGGCTGGGTGAAGCTCAAAGTCGACGCCGCAGGCATTTGCGGTTCGGACCTGCACAATTTCCGCACGGGACAGTGGATAAGCCGGTCGCCTTCGACGGCCGGCCATGAGCTGACCGGCACGGTGACTGCCATCGGCGCGGGCGTGGACGCCTTCGCCATCGGTGACAGGGTGGTCGCTGATTCCCGGTTCTGGTGCGGAGACTGCGCGCAATGTCATGGCGGCAGGCGGCATCTCTGCGCGTCACTGGGCTTCGTCGGAGAGGTCTGCGACGGCGGGTTTGCCGAACAGGCGGTGCTGCCCGCACGGCTCTTGCATATCATTGATGCCGGGCTCGACGAGCGGGTCGCGGCGATGGCCGAGCCGCTGGCGGTGGCGCTGCACGCGGTGCGGCGCCTGCCGAAAACGGCCGGCTCGGTGCTGGTC
>NZ_RZTF01000354.1:412-6664 GCF_004023175.1 Mesorhizobium sp. M7A.F.Ca.MR.362.00.0.0 | reverse complement strand
GCTTGGAAAAACCTTCGATGAGCCGAGCCCCTGGTGCATGATCTGCGAGGACTTTCAGGCTCTGCCCTATTCCGTAGCCGCCATGGGTGATGAACGGCACCAATGTCTTGCCGGACAGATCGTGTTTCGACAGGAAGGAGCGGATCACCGAAGGCGCGGTCATGCCCCAGATCGGAAATCCGAGGAACACCGTCTCGTAGGTTCCGATATCAGGCACCGTGGCGGCCAGCGCCGGTTCGGAACCGGACTCCCGCTGCTGCTCCGCCACCGCAACCTGCTGCTTGTAGTCTTCCGGGTAGGGATCGACGGTCGCGATCTCGAAAATATCCGCTCGCAGAGCCCTGCTGATCTGGCGCGCGATGACCCGCGTGTTGCCGGTGCGGGTGTAGTAGGCCACCAGCACTTTGGCGCCGCCCGTTCGCCGCGCGCTCGACGCACTGGCAGGCCGGCTCGATCCGGGACTCAATCCGGCGCCCAGAGGCAGTGCAAGCATGGTCATCAGCGCACCTCGTCTTGAGACTGGTTGGCTCATCACGCTCTCCCAGGCCTCGCTAACGATCGATCCTTGCTTCCTGTTGCGGAGAATAGCGCGCTCCCTTCACCGCGATCGCCGAGACCGCATTCTCGATGTTGGCAAGACCGTCCGCCGTCAGTGCGATGGTGGCCGACGCGATGTTCTCTTCGAGGCGATTGAGCTTGGTGGTGCCGGGGATCGGAACGATCCAGGGCTTCTGCGCCAGCAGCCAGGCGAGAGCGACCTGTGCTGATGTCGCCTTCTTCTCGGCAGCGATCACGCCGATCGCGTCGACCAGCGCCTGGTTCGCCTTGCGGGCGTCTTCCGCAAAACGCGGCACGGTGTTGCGGAAGTCGCTGCTGTCGAACGTCGTGCTGGCATCGATGGCGCCGGTGAGGAACCCCTTGCCCAGCGGGCTGAAGGGCACGAAGCCGATCCCCAGTTCTTCAAGCACCGGCAGGATCGCCTCTTCCGGTTCACGCCACCAGAGCGAATATTCGCTCTGGACCGCGGCGACCGGCTGTACCGCATGCGCGCGCCGGATCGTGCGTACGCCCGCCTCGGAGAGACCGAAATGCTTCACCTTGCCTTGGCTGATCAAGTCCTTCACAGCGCCCGCCACCTCTTCGATCGGCACGACCGGATCGACGCGGTGCTGGTATAGGAGGTCTATGTGGTCGGTCCTCAGCCGCCTGAGCGAGGCCTCGACGACGTCACGAATATGCTGCGGCCGGCTGTCCATGCCATCGTGTCGGGCTGTCCCGGCGATGTCGATGCCGAATTTGGTGGCGATCACCACCTGGTCGCGGATCGGCTGCAGCGCCTCGCCGACGACCTCCTCGTTCGTGAACGGTCCATAGACCTCCGCGGTGTCGAAGAAGGTGATGCCACGGTCGAACGCCGCCCTGATCAGGTGGACTGCATCCGCCGTCTCCATCGGCTGCCCGTATGACTGGCTCATTCCCATGCAGCCGAGCCCGATGGCCGAAACGTCGAGACCGCTGTTTCCAAGTGTGCGCTTCTGCATTGTCGTTATCCCTTCTTCTCGGCGTCGGCTTGTTCGAAGACCTTGCGGGCAATGCCCAGAGCCGTGGCTGCCGTTGGCCATCCGGCGTAGAAGGCGAGATGCGTAATGGTTTCGATGAGTTCGTCGCGGGTGGCCCCATTGTCGAGCGCGCGCTTCATGTGGAAAGGCATCTCATTTATCCGGTAGCCCGAAATCAGGCTGGTGACGGTGACGAGGCTGCGGTCCCGCGGCGATAGGCCGGGGCGCTCCCAAACGTCGCCGAACAACACCTCGTCTGTGTATCTGCCAAGCGCGGGAGCGATATCGAAGAATGGGCTTTTCAGCCTTGGAACATTGGTCATGGTGGTCTCCTTCGTAGAGTTCGGGCGTTGAACTCGGCGCCACGCGCCGATACTTGGTCAAACCCCGTATTGTTCGTCGCTGACATGCTCCAGCCAGTCGACGACCTTGCCGTCGAGCGCTTCGGCGATAGCGATGTGGCTCATCGCGGTGGTCGGCGCGGCGCCATGCCAATGCTTCTCTCCGGGCGCGAACCAGACGATGTCGCCGGGCAGGATCGGTTCGATCGGGCCGCCCTCGCGCTGCACCAGGCCTGCGCCCGAGAGGACGATCAGCGTCTGGCCAAGCGGATGCGTGTGCCAGGCGGTGCGCGCACCGGGCTCGAAAGTCACGGTGGCGCCGCCGACGCGGGCGGGCTCGCTGCCCTTGAACGGCGCGTCGATGCGCACCGCGCCGGTGAAATAATCGGCCGATCCCCTGGCCGAGGCTTGAGAGCCGTTTCGCGTGATGTCCATGGTTTTGTCCCTTCCTGGCAACAGGCGTGACACGACCGCCGGTCTTCAGAGGCTGCCGGTAGAGGCGCCCGGTGTGATGACGCCTATCTAGGGTCTGCGATTGGTGCCGATTAGGTGCTATATCCAGCATGATCTTATGAAAGGGGCTCATGAATGCCGCGAGACAATCTGAATGAGCTAACCGCATTCCTCGCCGTCGCGCGCGAGGAAAGCTTCACCAGGGCGGCGGCCAAGCTCGGGGTTTCCCAATCGGCGCTCAGCCATACGGTGCGGGCGCTGGAGGAGCGGCTGGGCGTGCGGCTCCTGACCCGCACGACGCGCAGCGTGTCGCCCACCGAGGCCGGCGAGCGGCTGGCTCGCTCCGTCGGTCCGAGGCTCGACGAGATCGAGACCGAGATCGCGGCACTCAGCGCCTTGCGCGAAAAACCCGCCGGCACCATCCGCATCACCGCCGGTGAGCATGCCGCCGATGCGATCCTGTGGCCTGCCCTGGCGACATTCCTGCCCGACTATCCCGACATCAAAGTCGAGATCATCGTCGACTACAGCCTGACTGACATCGTTGCCGAGCGCTTCGACGCCGGCGTGCGGCTGGGTGAACAGGTGGCGCGCGACATGATCGCGGTGCGCATCGGCCCCGACATGCGCATGGCGGTGGTCGGATCGCCGGCCTATTTCGCCAAATGGCCGAAGCCGCGCACGCCGCAGGACCTGACCAACCACAATTGCATCAATCTGCGGCTGCCGACCTATGGCGGGCTCTACGCCTGGGAGTTCGAGAAGGCCGGGCGCGAGCTGAAAGTGCGGGTTGAGGGCCAGTTGGTGTTCAATACGTCCGCGCTGCGCATGAACGCGGTGCTCGCCGGCCTCGGCCTTGCCTATCTGCCGGAGGAACAGGTAACGGCCCATCTGGCCGACCGCCGGCTGGTGCGGGTGCTCGCCGACTGGTGCGCGCCTTTCCCCGGCTACCACCTCTATTACCCCAGCCGCCGGCAAGCGACGCCGGCCTTCTCGCTGCTGGTCGACGCGCTACGCTACCGAGGCTAGAACAGGAAACCGGGTTTCCGGAGGAGACATGCTCAAAACGAGCAGATAGAGCCCCATCCCGATTCGGGAACAGGTTCTCCATCTGGACTGCGCCCGCAGTCGTTCTATCTTCCGGATCGAGCAGATATGACGAAAATCCGGAGCCATCGCCGTGACCGTGACCGACCTCTATCGAGGCTACATCGCCTGCCTCAACAATCAGGACTGGCAGAAGCTGAATCGCTTCGTTCATGACGAGGTGCACTACAATGGCGACCGCGTCGGGCTGTCGGGATATCAAGAAATGCTGGAGCGCGATTTTCGGGAGATCCCAGACCTCTATTTCGACATCCAACTGCTGATCGCCGAACCGCCGTTCATAGCCAGCCGGCTTCAATTCAACTGCACGCCGAAGGGAACCTTCTTCAGCCTGCCCATCAACGGCCGGAAGATCTCCTTCAGTGAGAACGTCTTCTATGAATTCCTCGACGATAGAATCAGGAACGTCTGGTCGGTGATCGACAAGGCGGCGATCGAAGCGCAGCTTTAATCCAGGTCGGCCAGAAGGCGCCGTCTGCGCAACCAGCAATCGTTCGTAAAAATAGATCGTTCTAACGAAAATAATTCGTTGGAAAGATCGGTTGAGGAATGACATTCTCCCCAGGTACCCCCCTGGAGCATTGCATTGTCTTCCGTTTCCCACTTCGCGAACGATATTCCGAAAAGCGCGTTTCCTGCCGATCTGACCCAAGGGCGAAAATCCCTCAATTGGCACGGCATCGTCCCCGGCATCGTCTTGGTCACGATGATCACTGCGGTCGCCTTCTCGGCCCGCAACGTCTCCGGCTTCGCCTTGTTCAGCCCGATGATCCTGGCCGTCGTTGTCGGCATGATCTACTCCAACGTGCTGGGCACACCGGTGCACGCCAAAGCCGGGATCGCCTTCTCGCAAAAGCGCCTGCTGCGCTTCGCCATCGTGCTGCTCGGCTTCCAGCTGACGCTGGGCCAGGTCGTCTCGATCGGCGCCGGCGGCGTCGGCATTGTCGCGGCGACGCTTGGCGCCACTTTCGTTTTCACCATCACGCTCGGCCGGCTGATCGGCGTCGACGCCAAGCTGGCGCAGTTGATCGCCGCCGGCACCTCGATCTGCGGCGCCTCGGCCATCGTTGCCACCAATATCGTCACCGATGCGCGCGACGAGGACGTCACCTACGCCGTCGCCTCGATCACCTTGTTCGGCACCGTCGCCATGCTCGGCTTCCCACTCATGGCGCCCATGCTCGGCCTCGACCAGCACGCTTTCGGCCTGTGGGCCGGCGCCTCGATCCATGAAGTGGCGCAGGTGATCGGCGCCGGCTTTCAGAACGGCACCCAGTCCGGCGAGATCGCCACTGTCGCCAAGCTGACCCGCGTCGCCATGCTGGCGCCGATGGTCGTCGCGCTCGGCCTGACGGCGCGCCGCAGGAGCAGCAGTGAGGTGGCGGCGCGGCCCCCCATGCCATGGTTCGTCGCCGCCTTCGTCGCCGTCGTGGCGCTGAACAGCCTCGTCACGGTGCCAGCCGAGGTGAAGTCGGCAATGGCGCTCGCCACCACCATCATGCTGACCATGGGCCTGGCCGCCATGGGCTTGCAGGCAGACATCTCGCAGCTGCGCTCGCGCGGCCTGCGCCCGCTGGCGCTCGCCTTCTGCGCCTTCCTGTTCATCGGCGGCTTCAGCCTGATGCTGGTGAAGTTCGTAGGCTGATTAGTCCTCGAACGAACTCGCCGCGGCATAGATCGCCGCCAGCGTCTCGATGCCGGCCTGGTCGGCCTTGTCGAAGCGGCCGGCCAGCGGGCTGTCGAGATCGAGCACGCCAAAGACGCCTTCATCGTCCTCGAGCAGCACCACCAGTTCCGAGCGCGAGTCGGCATCGCAGGCGATGTGGCCGGGAAAATCATGCACGTCCTTGATCAGCATCGAGGTGCCGAGTTCGACCGCCGTTCCGCACACGCCCTTGCCGACGGCGATGCGCACGCAGGCCGGCTTGCCCTGGAACGGCCCGAGCACCATTTCCTCGTCCGACTGCAGGAAATAGAAACCGGCCCAATTGAGGTCCGGCACCATCTGGAAGATCAGTGCGGCGGTGTTGGCGGCGTTGGCGATCGAATCGCGCTCACCCTCGAGCAGCGCCTTCAATTGGGTGGCGAGGTCGCGGTAGAACGCGGCCTTGTCTGAGGTGTCGATGGCCTTGGCCGCAAACATGAACGTGTCTCCGTATCGAGGATAGCTATTCGTCCGATCGCTTGCCAAAGTCCGGCGAGCTTCGCAACCAGACGGCCGCCTGGACAGTCTAGCGTGGATTGCGTCGCCTCCGAAAGCCGCAAGATCAGGATTGCCTCCCGGCGCTGAGCCGGGCGGCAAGGCAGCTATGCGTAAACTTTGCGATGGATCGTCTTGAGAATCATGACGGCCCCGATCGGGGGCCGCCATTCACATCTCAAACAGATCGGACAAATCCTGGGTTTTAGTAGCCGCCCATGCCGCCACCGCCGCCACCCGCAGGAGCGGCATCCTTGGCCGGGATGTCGGTGATCATCGCTTCGGCGGTGATCAGAAGGGCCGCGATCGAGCCGGCATCCTGCAGTGCGGTGCGCACCACTTTCGCCGGATCGACGATGCCCGCCTTGATCATGTCGACATAGACCTCGTTCTGGGCGTCAAAACCCTGATTGTGATCCTTGCTGTCGGTGAGCTTGCCGACGACAACAGAGCCTTCGACGCCGGAATTCTCGGCGATCTGGCGGATCGGCGCTTCGAGCGCCCGCAGCACGATCGTGATGCCGGCCGTGACATCGGCATTGGCGCCGGTCAGGCCGCCAAGCACCGAGCGGGCACGCAGCAGAGCCACGCC
>NZ_RZTF01000354.1:0-403 GCF_004023175.1 Mesorhizobium sp. M7A.F.Ca.MR.362.00.0.0 | reverse complement strand
CGCCGCCGCCGGGCACGATGCCTTCTTCGACCGCCGCGCGGGTGGCGTTCAGCGCATCGTCGATGCGGTCCTTCTTTTCCTTGACTTCCGACTCGGTGACGCCGCCGACGCGGATGACGGCAACGCCGCCGGAGAGCTTGGCCAGCCGCTCCTGCAGCTTTTCCTTGTCGTAGTCGGAGGTCGTCTCCTCGATCTGGCCCTTGATCTGGGCGACGCGCGCCTGGATCGTCGCCTTGGTGCCGGCGCCGTCGATGATGGTGGTGGTGTCCTTCTCGATCAGCACGCGCTTGGCACGGCCGAGCATCTCGATGGTGACGTTTTCAAGCTTGATGCCGAGATCCTCGGAGATCATCTGGCCTGATGTCAGCACGGCGATGTCTTCCAGCATCGCCTTGCGGCGGTC
>NZ_RZTF01000353.1:2055-6669 GCF_004023175.1 Mesorhizobium sp. M7A.F.Ca.MR.362.00.0.0 | reverse complement strand
GAGTTGTGCCAGGACCGTTGCGTAGATGATGAAGACCAGCGCGATCGAAACCGCAACGCCGGCCCGCATCCGCGCGCCTGCAAAGGCCGGCAGCCAGGCATAGAAGGTGGGTGACAGCAGCGACGTGTACACCAGCACCGCGCCGATGTTGGTCAGGATGGTGAAGAAGCTGGAGACGAAAATGATTGAGCCAAGCAGGCTGCGGCCGGCTTCCATCGATGCCGGAATGCTGATGCAGAACTGCAGGATGAGCCCGGCCAGACCGATGACCAGACCCGCGATCTGCAGGAACCGGCCCATGGGCTAGGCCGTCGCGGCGCAGGCCGGATTGCCGGCCTGCCAACGGGCGATGTCCGAGCCGATGCGGGCGCCGAGCGGATCGTTCATCAGCGGTCCGAAGACGTCGACGCGGCTAGAATTGCCTTGCGCTTGCACGACCAGCAAAGGTTTGCCGCCATAGTGCTTGGCCGGCACCAGCAGGAAACGCGGCGTGCCGCTGAACGAATTCAGCTCATTGGCCATCTGGTACGGTTTGAAGGCTGGGTCCTTGCTGGCGATCCAGCATTTGTGGGCAGCGATCGCCACTTGTTCCATGGCCAGCAGCGCAGCACTTTTGCCTGAGGGAACAGGCGTGCTCTTTGGCGTCGACTGGCAGGATGCCAGCACAAAGCCCGCCGCGGCGACCAGCGCGATCGTCTTCGACTTGATCAAGCGGCACCCATCTCAAGCTCGGACAGAAAAATCTTCAAACCATCGGTCATCTCGCCCCACACCCGCGACAATGCCGGGTGTTGCGAGGCGATCTGCTGGTAGGCGTCGAATGTCGGATAGGCGTCGAGCAGGTCGTGGCGTCCCGTCATGGCGCGGAAATTGTTGAAGATGAACCGTGTCGGCGTCAGCCAGGCATCGGCGAAGCTGATGTCGTCGCCGAGTGCGAAGGGCCCTTGCGCCATGCGCGCCTCGATCGCCGCCAGTCCATGATGCAGGCGGGCAAATTGGGCGTCGATCTCGACATTGTTGCGCTTCGGCACGAAATGGAGCTCGAAAAGCTTCATCGTTGGGGTCAGCACGTCGAGATCGGTGATGCGGGCGAACATGCGCACCAGTGCCCGGTCCTTGGAATCGGGCGGCAGCAGCGCCGGCTCCGGAAACCGTTCCTCGAGATATTCGGCGATGACCACCGATTCGACGATCGTCTCGCCCGAGCCGGTGATCAGCACCGGAACCCGGTTCATCGGCGAGATGGCGCGAAACTCTTCCGGGATGGGAAAACCGGGCGGCGGCGCGATGATCTTGAGCGGTACGTCCTTGATGTAGGCCAATGCCCGCACGATCGACGAGTAGGGCGACAACGGCCGCGAATAGAGTTTCATGACCGTCTCTCTCCCCAATGAACCAGACTTGCTCCAAAGAGACAGGAATGTCCGGCTGTTTTCAAGCTGTTCGCTTCGATATCGTCAGGCGGCGATGCCGAGGGCGCTCTCGAACAGTCCGCGGCCGTCGGTGCCGCCATGGGCTGCTTCGATCAGGTTTTCCGGGTGCGGCATCAGCCCGAGCACATTGCCTTGGCTGTTGACGATGCCGGCAATGTCGTTGATCGAGCCGTTGGGGTTGTTGCCCTCGGCATAGCGGAACACCACCTGGCCTTCGCCTTCGATACGGGCAAGCGTGTCGGCGTCGGCGAAATAATTGCCGTCATGATGCGCGACCGGCGAGCGGATGATCTGGCCCGGCTGATAGCGGCGCGTGAACATGGTGTTGGCATTGGTGATCTCGAGCTTCACCTGCCGGCAGACGAATTTCAGCGAGGTGTTGCGCATCAAGGCGCCCGGCAACAGGCCGGCCTCGACCAGGATCTGGAAACCATTGCAGACGCCGATGACCGTAACGCCCGCGGCCGCTTTTTCGGCCACCGCCCGCATGACCGGCATGCGCGCGGCGATCGCGCCGCAGCGCAGATAGTCGCCGAAGGAAAAGCCGCCCGGAATGGCGATCAGGTCGACATCGGGGATTTCGGTATCGGTCTGCCAGACGGTGACCGGGGGTGTTCCCGAAATCTTGGTCAACGCCGCGATCATGTCGCGGTCGCGGTTGAGGCCGGGCAGGAGGACGACGGCTGATTTCATTTTGGTTCGTAAGGCCTTTGTGCTTCGGCGAGTTCGCGCAACTAGAGGCGCTGCTCAATCCGTTCAAGACGTTGATCGATACGGCCTGTTATCGCGTAGATATTGTTGACGTCCGTTTGCGTGCTCAACGCCTGCAACCTGATCGCGACAATCTCGTGCTTGACTTCGCCCAGGCCACTCTCAAGTCGATCCATTCGTGAATGGATTTTCTTGACAAGCTCGTACATCAGTTCATTCGTGACTTCAGGCATACGTGCCTCCGGCACAACCTTAGGTAAGCGTCACACTATAATTCTCAATCACCGTGTTCGCCAGCAGCTTGTCGCACATGGCCTTGAGGTCGGCTTCGGCCTTGGCCTTGTCACTTTCGGCCAACTCGACGTCGAAAACCTTGCCCTGCCGCACCGCGCCGACGCCGCCGAAGCCAAGGCCGGACAGCGCGTGTTCTATCGCCTTGCCCTGCGGGTCGAGCACGCCGTTCTTGAGGGTGACGGTAATGCGGGCCTTGATCACGCTGGACATGCTCCTGTTCTGAGTATCGGGAGGCAAGCCGCGATCAGTGCGGCTTGCCTTTGAGGCCGTCGGTCGAGGCGACAAGCACCGGGCCGGTTGGGCGCGGCGGTTCGTTCTCGTTCATGATGCCGAGGCGGCGGGCAACTTCCTGGTAAGCCTCGACGAGGCCGCCCATGTCGCGGCGGAAACGGTCCTTGTCGAGCTTGTCCTGCGTCGCCACGTCCCACAGGCGGCAGGAATCCGGCGAGATCTCGTCGGCGACGACAATGCGCATCATGTCGCCTTCGAACAGCCGGCCGCATTCGATCTTGAAGTCGACGAGCTGGATGCCGACGCCCATGAACAGGCCGGAGAGGAAGTCGTTGACGCGGATGGCCAGCGCCATGACGTCGTCGATCTCCTGCGGGCTCGCCCAGCCGAACGCGGTGATGTGCTCTTCCGACACCATCGGGTCGTCGAGCGCGTCGGCCTTGTAATAGAATTCGATGATCGAGCGCGGCAGAACGGTGCCTTCCTCGATGCCGAGCCGCTTGGACAGCGAACCGGCGGCGACATTGCGCACCACCACTTCGAGCGGAATAATCTCGACTTCCTTGATCAGCTGCTCGCGCATGTTCAGCCGGCGGATGAAATGGGTCGGAATGCCCATGCGGTTCAAATGGTTGAAGATGTACTCGGAAATGCGGTTGTTGAGGACACCCTTGCCGTCGATGACCTCGTGCTTCTTCTTGTTGAACGCGGTGGCGTCATCCTTGAAGAACTGGATAAGCGTGCCCGGTTCGGGTCCCTCATAGAGTATCTTGGCCTTGCCTTCATAAATGCGGCGGCGATTTTTCATCTGGATTTTTCTCTGGGGTTCCGGACAGGGCGGTATCAGACCATTTCCTGTCCGTCTGCCTGAAATAGTGCGGCTACGGTAGGGTTCAATGCCGGGTCTATCCCAATCACATCGTTTGCTCAATCGGCAAATCCTTCCAATCAACCGCTTTCGGGACTGAAATGCCGCAGCGCAGCATGCGATGAAGCGTATTGACCGACCCGCGACCTTTTGGTTTGTGCTTTGGCAACGCACATATTCACCGCCAACGAATCGAATTTGACCGGAGGGACGCCATGAGCAGCATGAAAGACCGCGAAGAGGGCTTTGAGCGTAAATTCGCATTCGACGAGGAGCTTCGGTTCAAGGCCTCGGCGCGCCGCAACAAGGCGCTCGGCCTGTGGGCCGCCGAAAAGCTCGGAAAATCCGGCGCTGATGCCGACGCCTATGCCAAGGAAGTGGTTATCTCCGACATCGAGGAAGCCGGCGACCACGACGTGTTCCGCAAGATCCGCGGGGATTTCGACGCGGCCGGCGTCGAGCAGTCGGATCACCAGATCCGCCGCACCATGGACGAACTGATGGCGCAGGCGATCGAGCAGATCAAGAACACCTGATCCGGGCCATGCGCTGATCCCGGCCATACGCTGGACCAATCGACCGCCCGGCCTATCCGGGCGGTTTTTCTTTGCCTTTGTCGCGGTTTCCGGCTGAAACTGCCGGAGTTAACAAGGAAAGTATCCATGTCCCTGAAGTCCCGCCTCGCGGCCGACGAAACGCTGTTCACCGCATGGTCCGGCGTGCCGGATGCCTTGACCGTCGAAATCGTCGCCAAGCAGGGTTTCGATGCCGTCACGCTCGACATGCAGCATGGCGGCCATCACGAAGACAGCGTGCTGCGTGGCCTGGTGCCGGTGCTCGCTGCCGGCAAGCCGGCGCTGGTGCGCATTCCCGTTGGCCGTTTCGACATGGCAAGCCGCGCGCTCGATTTCGGCGCCGAGGCGGTCATCGCGCCCATGGTGAACTCGGTTGCCGACGCAAAACTGTTCGCCGCCGCCATGAAATACCCGCCGCTCGGCGAACGCTCCTGGGGGCCGACTTACGCTTTTCCGCGCCACGGCCAAGGCGACCAGGCCGACTGGCTGCGCGACACCAACC
>NZ_RZTF01000353.1:0-2045 GCF_004023175.1 Mesorhizobium sp. M7A.F.Ca.MR.362.00.0.0 | reverse complement strand
ACACCAACCAGCGCACGATGGCCTTCGCCATGGTCGAGACGCGTGCCGCCCTCGATGCGCTCGATGGCATCCTCGACACGCCCGGCATCGACGGCATCTTCCTCGGCCCGTCGGATTTCTCGATCGCCTGGAGCAATGGTGCGACCGTCAATTCGACGCTGGAAAGCATGATGGAGACGGTGGCATCGGTGGCCGAGCGCACCCGCAAGGCCGGCAAACATGCGGCGATCTACGTTGTCGAGCCGGCAATTGCCGGCCGGGTCGTGTCGATGGGCTATCGCCTGCTGGCCATGGGCTCCGAGCATTCGCTGATCGGGCTTGGCGCAAAAACGCTGATCAAGAGCGTCCGCGATTCGATCGGGTCCTGAAGAAACTCAGGGTTTCAAATCCGTCAGGAATTTGGCGAAGGTCATTGAACCTTCGGGCCACGGCCCGAAGCCTGAATCCGCGTTCAGATGACCGGTCTCGCCGGCATCGATGAACAGCGAGCCCCATGCACCGGCAATGTCTTCGGCGACATCGAAGGCGCAGAACGGATCGTTGCGGCTGGCGATCACGATCGAGGGAAAGGGCAGCGGCTCACGCGGATAGGGGCCGAAGGTCATCAGGTGCCTGGGCCTGATCTCGGGATTGGCGACGTCGGGAGGTGCCACGAAGAAGGCCCCGGCAACCGGCTTGCGGAACTGCGGAATGGCTTGCACTGCAGCGGCGACACCGAGCGAGTGCGCCACCAGGACGACCGGCCGCTCGGCCTCGTTGACCGCCTTGGCGACGCTCGCCGTCCAGTCCTCGCGAACCGGCTTCGACCACTCGGTCTGTTCGACGCGGCGCGCCGTCGACAGTTTCGACTGCCAGCGGCTCTGCCAATGGTCGGGGCCGGAATTGGTGTAGCCCGGTACGATGAGAATATCTGCTTCCTTGACCTTCATGGCGCTGAGATAGCGAGCGGCATCGCTTCGTGCAACCAGCAGGAACGCCGCTTTTGATCACAATAGTGAACACCATGTTCGCTTCTTCGCGTCTTGTGTGAACGATGCCGATGGACGATCTGTGGTCAGGAAGAAACAGCCGTGCGCGGGAACCCTGACTTTGGAACTGACACGACGTACAATGATCGGCGGAGTGGGGCTTCTCGCCTTGGGAGCTTCATCGCAGGCCGGTCGAACGGAGCATTCGATGAGCGAGTTGCCTTTTGCCGCCACCACCCCGGTCAGCGTTGCCCGCGTCGGGCTGAAGGCGCGCGACGCGGAAAGCCTTGCCGCCTATTACCGCGAAATTGTCGGTCTGCAGGAGTTGAGCCGTGCCGATGGCGCGATCACCCTGGGCGCCGCCAACCGTCCGTTGTTGGTGCTTGAGCAGGACGCTTCAGCCAAGCCGGATGATCCGCGCAGCGCCGGGCTGTTCCACACCGCCTTCCTGCTGCCCAGCCGCGCCGACCTCGGCCGCTGGATCAACCACGCCATATCAAACAAGATCGCGATCGAGGGCGCTTCCGACCATCTGGTCAGCGAAGCTCTGTACCTGACCGATCCCGAAGGCAATGGCATCGAGATCTATGCCGACCGCCGTGCGCAGGACTGGAAGTGGAATGGCGACAAGATTGCCATGGCGACAGAACGGCTGAACATTCCGTCCGTCGTTGCCGAAGTGCCGGCGGGTGATGCCGGCTGGCAGGGTACGCCGGAAAACAGCATCGTCGGCCATGTCCACCTGCGTGTCGGCAGGCCGGAAGACGCCGAAGCCTGGTGGAACCAGGAATTTGGCTTCGACACCATGGCCAAATACGGTGGCCAGGCGGTGTTCCTGTCGTCGGGCGGCTATCACCACCACATCGGCGCCAACGCCTGGCAGAGTTCAGGCGCCGGCCGCCGCGATTCGAGCCGGTCGGGCCTTGCCTGGGTCGAGATGCGTTCGGACAAGGTGACGAGCCCGGCAACCCGCGAAGATCCGTGGGGCACGGTGATCAGGACTGTTCCCGGCAAGGCTTGAGAGCGTCTTTCTCCCCGTCACTATACGGGGAGAAATGCCCGGCAGGGCAATGAGGG
>NZ_RZTF01000352.1:0-6713 GCF_004023175.1 Mesorhizobium sp. M7A.F.Ca.MR.362.00.0.0 | reverse complement strand
GACATAAAGCGCAGCATCTATTTCTGGACGTCGGGCACGCCCACCAGCCCGCGTGTGGGTGATCTCTGGTACGATCCGACTACCAGCCGCCTCCTGTGGTTCAACGGCGCCGCCTGGGTCACCACGCTCGTAGCAGAGGGCAGCTACAATCCCACCGCCGGCAACAAGGTGATAGCCCAGAACGGCACCGTCCACATCCACGAGAAAATCACATCCAACGCCGTGAAGGAAGTTCGGATCAAGGTGCCTCGGATCGGGGTGCCGTACGACATTCGCGTCACCAAGCTGACGAAGGATAGTGAAGACCTCGATGACGATCGCACTGACGTCTCCTGGGAGAGCTTCCAGGAAGTCAAGGCCGAGCCATTGCTGTTCCCCAACCTGGCTACCGTTCGCCTGAAGGGCCGCGCGAGTGATCAATTCTCCAGCCTCCCGACCTTCCAGGGTGTTTGGGAAGGCCGCACGGTCAAGATCCCGTCGAACTATAACCCGGTCCAACGCACCTACACAGGCGTCTGGGACGGCACCTGGAAAATCGACTACACCAACAACCCGGCGTTCGTCGGCTATGACATGGTCGAGAACGATCGCTACGGCATGAGCTCCACCTATCCGATCACGCTCGATCCCTTCGACGTGTACGAAGCGGGCCAGTGGTGCGACATCAGGCTCCCCAACGGCAAACCACAATTTACATTCAACAGTCTGATCAAAGATCCCGTCTCTCCACGCGAGCTGGCGACCTACATCTTTGGCGTATTCGGTGGTCGGTTCTTCGACGACGGTAACGGGTATGGCCGGCTGCGGATCGACAACGGCCAGGCGCCGGCTGTTCATCTGTTCACGGCCGAAAATGTGAAGGGCTCCTTCCGATACTCGTATACCGAGATGGAGAGCCGCATCAATGACTACACGGTCTCATTCAAGAACCCGTCGCTCTTCTACGCTGAAGACCGACGTCGCGTTTACGATCAGCCGGCCATCGACATGTACGGGCGGGCGCCGGACGACTTCATCGCCGTGGGCTGCAACAACGCCGACGAGGCGGTCTACCGTGCGACCGTCAAGCTGCTGACCGATCAGACCGAGGTCGAGACCGTCACCTTCGAGACCGCGCGTGAAGGCCTTTATCTGGAGCCTTACGACATCATCCTTATCTCTGATGACACGATGGACGAGGTCATCACCGGACGCATCGCCAGCACCGATGGCGCCCACATGATCTTCCTGCGCGACAACGTCTTCCTGGAAGACGGCTTCGACCACCAAATCGTGATCAACCTGAACCAGTTCGAGCTCGCCACTCTGTCGATCGACGTGGCGTCCGTGGGCAGGGCGACCAAGGTGCTCAAGATTGTCGAGGAGTTGCCGCCTGGTATCCCGGAACAGGCCGTCTTCTCGATTGGCCAAGGTGCCAAGGCATATCGCGTCCTCAACATCGGTGAGGGTGGTGAGGGTGATAGCGGAGACGACGAGAGCGTCACCGTCAGCGCGATCGAAGTGAACCGGACGAAGTACGCCGCCGCGGCCGAGGCACCTGGTTCGGTTGTCATCGTTGTCCCAGAGTTCCCGACCGATATGTCGGCCGTCACTAATCTGCGCGTCACGCCATTCACAGAGGTTCGCAACGGCCGGCCAGTGCAGAACTTGCGGGTCGAGTGGGAGCCACACCCCAACAAATTCGTCCGGAGCTACGCAATCAACTCCCGCTTCAATGACGACGAGTGGGTTTTCAACGGCGAGGTGAAGAACGCGCGGTTCGAACTCTACGACGTCAAGCAAGGCCGCTATCTCTTCTCGGTCCAGGCCTTGGCGCTGACCGGCCGGAAATCGGTCATCGGTTACGCTGACATCGACCTGAGTGGTGAAGTCCGCACTGTGGCGCCGGTCAAGAACATCGTCCTGGCCAACCAGTCGGGGCTTAACGGCGCGATCCACCTGTTCGACGACGTCCACGCTGACCTACAGTGGGAACCTGGCGACAGCGACCCGGCTCTCTCATCCTACCGCGTGCAGATCTTCAACGACGGCGAGGAGCTGCTTCGCACCGAGTTCGTGGGTGTGCCGGCGTTCAGCTATACCACTGCGATGATCCGCACGGACGGGGCAACCCGCCAGCTGCGTGTAGAGATCACCGCCTTTGATTTGTTCGGCAACAACTCGGCACCTATCTCGTTCCTGATCAAGAACCCAGCGCCGGCCGCACCCCTGGTGACGGCCGACCGTGGCTTCGGCTCCGTCTCGTTCTCTTGGCCGATCGCTGGCCTCGTGGACTATGTCGGCGCCCTGGTCTGGAAGTCCACCACGCCCGGGATCGACCCCACCTCGCGCGCGCCAGATATGGACATCAACAGCAACACGCTGTCGGTGGCCGTGGAGAGCGAGAGCGTCTGCTACGCTGTGGTCGCGCTCTACGACACGATGGGAAAGACCGAGCTGAACTTCAGCCAGGAGGTCTTCGCACAGTCCTATCAGACGGTGGACACAGTGCCGCCGGGTGATCCGACTGGTCTTGCACTCTCCTCGCGCCTGGAGACCGTTGAGGGTGTCATCCAGCGCATGATCCTCACCGCGGTGCTGGACGACGCCGAAGACGACGACTTCGCCTACTTCGATTTCGAGATCAGGCAGAATGCCGGCAACTGGGTGAGCTTCACCTCCAGCACTCCGACGTTTGAGTGGACGGTACTTCCACTGCAAACCTACAAGGTCCGCGCGTCGGCGGTGGATCAGTTCGGCAACCGCTCGGACATCACCGACGAGGTGACCTTGGTCACGCCGGAGTGCCCTGACCTCGCGGATCTGATCAACGGCGGCTCAACCTCGATCGAGGGTGGCAAGGTCCGCGTCCAGGGCGACACCATGTTGTCTGACTGGCGCAACCCCGGTGACCTGACGACGATCGATGGCAACAAGCTGGGCACCGGCACGGTGACCGCCGAGAAGGGTGTCTTCAGCACGCGGCGCGGTATTGTTGTCGAAGACATCACGTTCGATTTCAACAGCCCCAGCACCAACAAGGTCTCCTGGACCTCTGGCGTTGTCCGGTACACGGGCGACGACGGCAACACGGCCACACGCAACACCACAGCTGGCAACGCCACCTGGACAACCGGGACGGTTTTCCTCTGCTACGTGAAGGGCGGCACCACGCTCGTGGCCACCACCGACCCCGTAGCTGCCTTCGACGACGACGCGATCGTGTTGGCGACGTACAAGGGCGACAAGCACCTCGTCGGTGATTACGGCCAGACGATCATCGACGGCGGCACATTGAAGACGGGCACGGTCATAGCCGATCAGGCGCGGATCAATTCGATCGACTCCGATGCCATCCAGGCGAACGCCGTCAAGACCGTCCATCTGGCGGCCGGCTCAGTCACGGCTGACAAGATCACCGTTGGCACGGGGGGCAACCTGATCGAGAACAGCGACACTCAGGCCGGCCTGGCTGGCTGGACAATCTACCCTTCAGTGGCGGGGGCGGTTGGACTGTCCGTTAGACTGGATACCTACGCCCCGGCGCCAGGTGCCTTTCAGCTCTATCAGACTACGGCACTGTCCACGACCTATGCAGATTTCGTGGCGTTGATCGCCGGCACGACGACGGTCAAATATTGGTCTTGCTCAGCCGGCAGGAAATATGAATTCTCTGCCTATCTCTTCGCGCACCGCTGCAACGCCACGATGTATATTGAATGGATTAATGCTGCTGGGAGCGCCATTACGTATTCCGTTCTCCAAGTGGCACTCGCGCAGAACACCAATCCGGTCTTTGACGTTGGAAATTATGCGCGACCTCTGTTGATCGCAACTGCCCCCGCCGGTGCAGTGAAGTGCCGTCCGTTCATCCGCAAGCTTGGCACACTCGCGACCTTCGCCGATAGCTATCTATGGGCTCACAAGATGTTCTTTGCCGAGGCTGGGGCAAACCAGACGGAGCCGACGCCTTGGTCGCCCGGTGGTGTGACGGTGATTGGCCCCGGCAACATCAACGTTCCGACGCTCGACTCGATCACCGCCAACGTCGGCACACTCACCGCCGGCACAGTCCGCTCGACCGACAACAAGGTCAACTTCAGCCTGGATAACTCACGGCTACTCTTCTCGGATAACACCTGATGGCAAATCGACTTGTGATGGGTGCTGTCGATGGCTCCTACAAGCTCAAGGTGTCGAAGCCTGGCTACGACGTCATGACGGCTTTGACCAACGAACAGCTGGCATTCAGCACTGACTGGGACGACGCCGGTAAGGTGCTGATGACGGGTAGCGCGACCCTTAACGGAAGCGGCATCTTGCAAATGACGGTCCCGTTCTTCACTGAGCGGCTGAACGTCATGGCGATGGTGAAGATCGGCTCGGTTTATTGGCCGATGTCCACCTTTGGCAGCAACATCAACCAGAACGCCAGCATTGGTCTGCGACCGGATATCTCTACAGTTGCGTTTTTCGGCGGCACTGGGTCCGGCGGTTGCGTCTTCTACTACGCGATTATGGAGAACCAGTTTGACAACTAGATTGTGTCTTGGCGCTCGCCTTTCCGATATCGGCCTGTTCATCTCCAAGCCTGGCATCGACGTCATGACGGCGGGCGATATCGACTTGCTTTTCTCGACCGGCTTCAAGGCGTTCCAGTTCGTCCAGAGCGGCATGCTTGCCGTTCCGTCCAGCAAGGAACTCACGATGACGGTCCCTGATCTTGGCTACAAGCCGATGATCATGTCGTTTCCGAAGGTGACCAGCTTCTCGGCGAATTTCTTTCAGATTTCGTGGACGCGCTACAACAGCAACACCTCCATCACGATCCATTGCGAGACAAACGGCATCTCGACCGATGGGACCGTCACATATGTCGTTTTGAGGCTCCCCGTTGGCTAACCGTGTGCTTCTCGACCCCAATGGGATGAAGGTTTCGCGACCAGGCGTCGACGTGCTGACGGCCGGGGACGCCGATCTGTTGTTCAGCAGCGATTTCTCGCAGACGCCCGTTCACATGAAAGGCATCGTGACATTCTCCAGTTCATCAATCCGGACGTTGAACTTCGGTAGAACATTCCTAAATATGCCGATGGTTACGTTTCTGGTCTCCTACTCTAGCTTCTACGGACTATATATCAATGACTGGGTAGAGTCAGGGTCGCTTAGCAGTGCAAACGCTTACGTTCGCGTCAGAAACTCTAGTTTTACATATTACGCCCCCAACAGAGACGGACTTGTTATGAGATACATTGTTTGGGATTTAAATCTATGATTGTAGAATACGAAGCAAACGGTCGGATCATTCATATCATCTCTGACCCTGTTCACGCGGGCGTCCGGAACATGATGCTGAACGAATACACTGGTCCAAACACGGTCCTGGATCTACCTCCATTGCCGAAGCCGCTCGTGCAAGAGAAGGACTGGGACACCGGGGAGCCGCGTTTCAACCTTGATGGCACGCCCAAGATGATCTCGCCCGGTGTCGACAACCAGCGTTGCGACATCTCGGCCGACTACATTCTGGACGGCGTCGTCACCACCAGACCGGTCTTCGATCTGCCCGACGAGATCGAACTGATCGCGGATGGCGTCGACATCAAGACAATACCCCTGCCGGATCCTTGTGATGTTCGCCTCGACGGCGAGCCAATGACGCTTACTGGTGGTTCGCTGGATCTTACCTCTGACATGCCGGCCGAATATACGCTGGAGCTCGTCCAGTGGCCCTATTTGCCAAAGACCATCAAGGTGTTCGCCCATGCTTCTGAGTAAGAACCTGGCGCCCCTACGCGCTGCTGCCAACACCAAGATCGACGATGGTGCCGGTGAAGTGCGTAAGCGCTTCATCACCGCCGTTCCGGGCCAGGAGATGGTCTATCAGCAGAAGCGACTCGAGGCCGAGCAGCTGATGGCCAATCCTGACATCGCCACTGCCGAAATTCCACACATCGCTGCCGAGGCGGCGCTGAACAACATCACGTCATACGATCAGGCGGTTGTCGTGCTGACGATGTCGGAACAGTGGACGACCGTATCAGCACAGATCGAGACCATGCGCCTGGCCGCCAAAGCAGCCGTTGCACGAGCGGCCAATCCCGCTGCGATCGAGCAGGCCGCCACCATCGACTGGTCGGCGTTCCATGCCTAAGCGCAACAAGGGGATCATCGCCTACGGTACCGACGAGGACCGCGCCAAGCTCGCGGTGCTCTCCAGCCTCACAGGGAAGACGGCCTCGGATTGGATCATCCAGGAGGTCAGGAAACAATACGCCGCGGCCTTCGGAGACACCGCCCCAGAACGCATCATTCCGCAGCAGTAGCGACAAACAATCCCTTGCCTTCGGCCCTATATTGCCTGGAGCGTTTAAGGGAACAAACATGTCTGCAGAAGAGCTCAAAGGTGTCGTCATCAACGGCAAGGTCATCTCGGCCATTGTCGGGTGCGTCTCCATCATCGGCGTGCTCTTTAGCGCAGTCGGCTACGTGACCTATCAGGGCTTCGAGCTGACCCAGGCGAAGGAAGACATCACCAAGCTCGATGCCAAGATGGATACCGCGGTGGCCAAGCTCCAGGCCCAGATCGAGGCTTCCAACCAGCAGACCCGCCAGGACTACAAGATGATCCTCGACAAGGTCGAGGCCATGACCGGCGAGATGACCAAGCTGACGATCGCCGTTGGCAATGTCCAGTACAAGCAGGACAACACGCCTCAGAAGTAGTGCTGCAC
>NZ_RZTF01000351.1:4885-6715 GCF_004023175.1 Mesorhizobium sp. M7A.F.Ca.MR.362.00.0.0 | reverse complement strand
GATTGACCTCGCATCAGGCCTCTCTGCGCCCCTATTCAGCCGTTGCAACAAAACCCTTGGTGCCATAGGCGAAGGCCTTGGCGATATCGGCATGGCGCGACAAACCCTTGCCCTGGCGCATGAGCTGTCGTCGCAGCGCGCGTACCAGTGGTCGGGTTCGCCTTCGTCGTGCGGCCAATCGCTCGGCGGGCGGCAGCCCCCGTATCTCTTCCTCGATCCGGTAGATCGCCTGGATACCGGCCATCGCCGTCGTGCTGAGCTCGGTCGGCTGGCTGTCGTGAACGTCGAATATCTTGCGACGCAGATGGGCCAGGCAGGCAGCTTCTCGAATGGCGCCGCCCTTGTAGAGCTGATTGTAGCCACTGAATCCGTCGGCCTGGAGGGTGCCGGCAAATCCGGCGAGTTCGCTCATCACGCTCTCGCCGGCGCGGCCCATGGTGGCGCGATACCAGGCGATCGGCGGCTCCTTCGAGCCCGAGTTGCGATCGTCGGCGACGTAAACCCAGAGCGCACCCTTGTGCGTCTTGCCGTTGCCGGGCGCCAGGATCGGAAGCCGCGTGTCGTCGGTGTGTAGCTTGCTGCGGGTACGGCCGATCTCACGAAGGCGGTTGTAGATCGGATCGAGCAAGGCGGCAGCGTAGCCGGCGCTGCGCGCCAGCGTGGATCGCTCGATATCGACGCCCTTGGCGGCCATCATCTGGACCTGACGGTAAGATGTTGCGCACGGAATTATGCTGCGGAGGCCCCAGTTCTCCCTAAGTTCCAGGCGATTGCAGGCAATCTCCGCAACATAATTTTGTGAACACATCCGATGTCATGATCCAGGCGCCACAACAAGGAGACCTGGGTTATGTTCGAAGTTCTTTTTAGCCGACAGGATGCGATCGCACGGTATCGTTCCGCTCCATTGCTAAAGGAGCGGCTCCTCTATCTTGCCCATTGCAAGCAAATCGGCATCAAGCTTGAGACGCTGTGCAAGATCGCCGCCTGCCAGTTGGACCTGGTGCGCATTCTCGATTTGCAAGACAACGACAATTCGATCTTGCTCAAGGTTGAGAATGGCTTCCGGCTATGGTCTTTACCCGCCGAACGCAAATCACGACCTCTCTCGCGCCGACGATTCCTCGGGTACGCTGAGCGATGGATGCGCTTTATGGGCTGGCTGGAGGAGCACGAGGCCACACGCCACTCCCATACGCGCGAGGTCACTATCTTCGCGGCGCGCATGTCTTCCGAACACGGATGGGCGGATACCACGGTCGAAGGATGTTGTCGGACGGTCAATTGCTTTTTCGACTGGCTGGACGGGAGAGGCGTCGATCTAGCGTCGGTCGGGATCGCCATGATCGATCAGTTTGTCGCGCGCTATCACGCACGCGGCTGCAGTCGATCAACCATCCATCTCTATGCGCAACAACTGCGTGGATTCGTCCGGTTCGCCGGACAGCAGGGCTGGTGCAAGCCGGGCTTGGCCGATGGGATCATGCCGCCGCAACGCTATCCCGGCGAGGCAATTCCGAAAGGGTTGAGCCGGGACGAGGTCATCCGCCTGCTCGCGACCACTGAGGGCGACCGCCCTTACGACATACGCGCCCGTGCCATCCTGATGCTGCTGATCACCTACGGCCTGCGCGCCGGTGAGGTTAGCGGCCTTCAGCTCGGCGATTTCGACTGGGAGCAGGAGATGTTACGGGTGCGCTGCCCAAAGCCTGGACGTACGCATCTCTATCCGCTTTCGCCGGGCGTGGGGCTGACTGTCCTGCGTTACCTGCGTGAGGTTCGCCCCGCGCACCCAGAACGGAGGCTGTTCCTGACGATGAGGGCCCCGAT
>NZ_RZTF01000351.1:2726-4875 GCF_004023175.1 Mesorhizobium sp. M7A.F.Ca.MR.362.00.0.0 | reverse complement strand
GGCCCCGATCAAGCCGCTTAGCCGGGGAGTAATAAAAGGGATCGTCTGTACTCGTCTCGATCGTCTTGGAATCACCGGCAAACGCCGCGGTCCGCATGCGCTGCGCCATGCCGCCGCCCAACACCTCCTCGATCAAGGTTTGTCGATGAAAGCGGTCGGCGACTTTCTCGGCCATCGAAGCACCGCAGCTACCTCAATCTACGCAAAGGTGCAGCTCAATGTTCTTCGCGAGGTTGCGGAGATTGATCTGGAGGGGCTGCTATGATCCTCCGTGACGCGATCGACCACTATGTAGCGTGGCGGCGAGCCCATGGCGCCCGTTTTTTTACCAGCGCAAATACATTGTACCAATTTTGCAAGAGCGTTCCTGAGCACCTGCGCTGCGATGCTGTTACAGAAAGCGAGGTGCGACGCTTCCTCGCCGGAACCGGTCCTCTCACCCGTTGGCGTGCTAACAAGTACGCTGCTCTCGCCGGATTTTACCGGTATGCGATCAGCCGCGGTTATGCCGCCCTGTCGCCGCTGCCGGCGGCGGACGAAGAGCCGAGAGACCCGCAATCGGCGCCGTCTTACATTTACTCCCGCGAAGAACTGGAGCGCCTGTTCGGCGCCATCGATATCAGCCGCAAGCGCGCCATTCGGCTCGATGCCGACACCTTCCGCACACTGCTGTTGATCCTATACGGAGCTGGTCTGCGAACCAGCGAGGCGCTCCACCTGTCCATGAGCGACGTCGACTTTGCACACGCCGTACTGACCGTACGGGACACCAAATTCTACAATAGTCGCCTCGTTCCCGTCGCTCCGCAACTCGCCGGCGCGCTTAGGGCTTATGCCGAACGACGTTCGGACCGTCCGCTGCCACAAGGGATGGCGTCCGCCTTCCTTGCAAACCGCGATGGAACACAGGTGAGGAAGCACAATGTCGATCATGCATTGAAACGGCTGCTCGAGACCACCGGAATCGATCGCAAGGATGACGGCCGGCGCGCCCCATGTCTGCACGCCTTTCGACACACCGCGGCCGTGCATCGGCTTACGTCCTGGTATCGCCAGGGCGCAGATGTGCAACGGCTGCTGCCGGCGCTCTCGACATATCTCGGCCACGCCAACTTGGACGACACAAGTGTCTACCTGTCCATGACGCCGGAGCTCCTACACGAAGCGTCGGTCTGCTTCGACCGATACGTCAATGGAGGAGACCATGGGTGATCCCCGCACGCTCGGCCCCTGGCTCCGGCGCTTCCTGGCTGATTACATCGTCACCGAGCGCTGTCTCGCTCTCAACACGCAAAAGAGCTATCGCGACACCTTCACGCTGCTGCTGCCATTTATCAGCGCCAAGGTCCGCAAACCGCCGGACCGCCTGGATGTCGAGGATATCCATCCGTCCCGCGTCCTGCACTTCCTTGCCCATCTTGAGAAGGACCGCGGCTGTTCGGTGCAGACCCGCAACCAACGCCTGACAGCGATCCGGTCCTTCGCCCGCTTCGTCGCCAGCCGTGATCCCGCCCGTCTCGCCTGGTGTGCGCAGATCCGCTCCATTGCAACGAAGAAGGCTGCACCACAGCCGATCTCGTGGATGACCAGGAAGGAGATGGAGGCCCTGCTCGCGGTTCCCGACCGCCGGACGCTACGGGGCCGGGCCGAACACGCCTTGTTGCTATTCCTCTACAACACGGGGGCGCGGGTCTCGGAGGCGACAAGACTGCAGGTCGACAATCTCCAGATCGGCCGGCACCGCGACAAACATGCACTCGTCACCCTTTGCGGCAAGGCCGGCAAAATCCGGCAATGCCCCCTGTGGCCACGCACGGAAGAGGCGCTTGGCGAACTCGTTCGAGGACGTGCAAACGGTGACCCCGTCTTCATCAGCCGCCATCGAAAGCGCTATACGCGGTTCGGGGTCTATCGGCTCGTCGAGCGATGCGCGGCGCGCGTACCAACGCTTGCTGCAAGAGCAATCACGCCGCATGTGATCCGTCACACAAGCGCCTGTCATCTGCTGCAGGCAGGTGTCGACCTTAACACCATACGCGCATGGCTCGGTGTCGACGATGGTCGAAAACCGCTGACAAACGACGACAAGAGCTGAAGCGCTGGAAAGAGCAAAGGCGGCCGCCCGCGCGCTCTTCAACTAGCGCTGTAG
>NZ_RZTF01000351.1:0-2716 GCF_004023175.1 Mesorhizobium sp. M7A.F.Ca.MR.362.00.0.0 | reverse complement strand
GGGGCGGTGCTGATCATGTGAGGTTGAGAAGGCGATAGACGCGGGGCACGTCTCTGGTCGCCCTGAGGCGGCTTTCGACGTACCCCGCCAGCGCCTGCCTTGTGGTAGATCTGCGGGTAAATCAGCGCCGCAGAAACAATCCGGCGTAACACCGATCTCAACTGGCAAGTCCGGGCTCGGTGTCACGCTCCACTGACGGTGCGCGACCTGCATTATCGCATTGTCAGCGCATTCCGTCGACCTTTTCCCCGAACCCCCAGCGGCGCTCCGAAAGGACCGTCGCGGATGCTCACGGGCCGCTTCTTTCTGTGCGGCCGCTGCCGTTCGCAGGTAACGATCTGCCGCAGCTGCGACCGGGGACAGCGCTACTGCGGCCAGGACTGCGCCCGTGCTGCCCGCCGCGAGAGTGTGCGCGAGGCGGGGCGACGTTATCAGCGCAGCCGCCGTGGACGCCTGGCTCATGCGGTCCGGGCCCGACGATATCGGGCTCGGCACAATAAAGTGACGCATCATTCTCCACCTGCATCTCGTGCCGGTTCACTACTGGGCAGTCCCTCGAACGATGTCGTCGCTGCTTTTGCTGACGTCGTCGGGCGGGCGACGACATCGGTCATGCCCACGCCGTGCTGTCGGCGCTGCGACTGTCGACTGTCGCCGTTCGTTCGCACCGGCTTCGTGCGTCGCCGGGGGGCTCGTTATGCCCGTGAAGCTGACTACGCAGACGGAGAGCCCGCATCATGACCATCAGCCCCGAACTGGAAGCGCAGATCCTGCGCCTGTATCACGCCGAGAAATGGCGCTGCGGCACCATCGCCAGGCAATTGCATGTCCATCACACGACGGTGCATCGCGTTCTGGCCCAGGCGGGATTGCCCCGGCACAAGCCGCTGCAGAGAGCCTCAATCATTGAACCGTATCTTCCATTCATTGAGCAGACGCTGGAAAAGTTCCCCTCGCTGACCGCCAGCCGCCTTTATGCGATGGTGCGCGAGCGCGGCTACCGGGGCTTGCCGACGCACTTTCGGCACCTGGTTGCCCTGCACCGTCCCCGCAAGCCGGCCGAGGCGTTCCTGCGGCTACGCACATTGCCGGGCGAGCAGGGACAGGTCGACTGGGCCCACTTCGGTCACATCGAGATCGGCAACGCCCGCCGGCCGCTAATGGCGTTCGTGATGGTGCTTTCCTACTCACGCGACATCTACCTGCGCTTCTTCCTCGACGCGCGCATGGAAAACTTCCTGCGCGGTCACGTCGGCGCGTTCAACACATGGTGCGGGCTGCCCAGGGTCCTGCTCTACGATAATCTCAAGAGTGCGGTGCTCGAGCGCCAGGGCGATGCGATCCGCTTCCATCCGACGCTGCTTGCCTTCGCCGGCTTCTATCGGTTCGAGCCACGTCCTGTCGCGGTTGCCCGGGGCAACGAAAAAGGTCGCGTCGAGCGCGCCATACGGCATATAAGGGAAGCATTCTTCATCGCCCGCAAGTTCACCGATCTCGACGATCTGAATGCCCAGGCCGAACAGTGGTGCCGCAACCAGGCAGCCGACCGGCCATGCCCCGAGGACCGGACGATGACTGTCCGCCAGGCGTTTGCGCAAGAGCAGCAACTGCTTCTGCCGCTGCCCGCCAACCCATACCCCGTCGAGGAGCAGGTCGCCGCCAAGGTTGGCAAAACGCCCTATGTGCGCTTCGACCTCAACGATTACTCGGTACCGCATGCTCATGTCCGGCGCACGCTCAGCGTGCGCGCCGATCTCGGCCTGGTCCGCGTCTTCGACGGCGCAAAGATGATCGCCAGTCACCGTCGCAGCTATGAACGTGACCAGCAGATCGAGGACCCTCAGCACCTCAAGGCTCTCGTCGCAATCAAGCGCGAGGCGCGCCAGCATCGCGGCCTCAACAGCCTGACGCGCGCCGTGCCGGCCTGCCAGACCCTGATGATCCGGGCCGCCGAGCGTGGCTCCAATATAGGTGCGATCACAAACGCGATGCTGAAACTGCTTGACCTGTACGGCGCGCAGGAACTGCAGGCCGCCGTCGAGGAAGCTTTGCATGCCGGCGCCTCCCATTCGAGGTCGGTTCGCGACGTACTGGAACGCCGCCGGGTCGCCCGTGGTGCTCCGCCGCCGGTCGAAACGAGCCTGCCCGAACACGTGCGGCGCAAGGATACGACGGTACGGCCGCATCGCCTCGACAGCTACGACCAACTGACCCTTGGAGGCAAAGATGATGAATAATCCCGACGTCCTGCTCAACCGGGCCAAGGCGTTGCGCCTCAATGGCCTGATCACCCATTGGGACGAAATCGCTGGCGCGGACTGGCTGGCCGCCGTCCTGCAATGGGAAGAAGAGGAGCGCTCCGACCGTTCGATGCGGCGACGCATGCGTGCCGCCAGGCTCGGCCACTTCAAGCAACTGTCCGATTATGACTGGCACTGGCCGCGCCGCATCGACCGCGCCGCCGTCGAGGATCTGATGACCCTGTCCTTCATGAACGATGCCGCCAACATCGTCTTTATCGGCCCCAACGGCGTCGGGAAATCGACACTTGCTCGCAATGTCGCTCACCAGGCGCTCATCTGCGGTCACACCGTCCTCTTCCGAACCGCCAGCGAGATGCTCGGCGAACTCGCCGCCCTCGACAGCGACGCAGCCTTGCGCCGACGCCTTCACCACTACGCCGCCGCCGACGTTCTTGCGATCGACGAGGTCGGGT
>NZ_RZTF01000034.1:22330-31520 GCF_004023175.1 Mesorhizobium sp. M7A.F.Ca.MR.362.00.0.0 | reverse complement strand
GCGTATAACGATTGGCGAAGAAGGAGCCGTGGCCGCAATCGTGCTGGATCATGAAGATGCGCACCAGAAACCCGGCCGCGGGGAGGATGAGGACCAGTCCCCACCAATGGCCATAGGCATAAGCCGCCGAAGACAGCCCCCAGAGTATGGCGAATGGAATGAGGGTGATGGCGAGCTCGACGGCGCTGCGCCGCCTGTCAGGCTTCTTGTAGCGGGCGAGAATCTTCAACCAGGCGCGCTTGCTGTTGGCGACCGCCTCAGGGGAAATCATGTTCATCAGGAAGCATAGGCGGGGTGCCTCGCCGCCGCAAGGCAACATCACGCAAAATTACTGTGCGTAATTGTCGCGTGGCTTGGCGATCGAGCCTGCCAACCCGCCAAATCGACCTGCTGATGGCTCTGAGCGTCGGTTTTCCGCTGGTCGATCGCTATTCGCGATCGAGGATAGGGCAGCCGCGCTCGGTGCCAAAAGTCACGCGCACGCGGTCGCCGCCCTGTCTGCCGCGGACTGTGATCTCCCGGCGGCCGACGGACTCTATCCTTGCGCGGCGGATGCCCATTCGGTCTGCCTTGTCGAGAGCCCGGTCTTCCGTGCAGCCTCGTTGACGGCGGTCGCGCCGATCGTCGCGACGGGGGCCTTCGCAATCGTCGTAGGCGGGGTCGCAATCTTCCATGAGCTTCAGCCGCGGGCCATGTTTGCCCAATTGCAGCTGAAGATTGTCTGCTTGTGCCGGAAAGGCCGCCAAGGTGATGGCGCCGAGGCCGACAAACGCTATCAGCGATGAGGTGATCGAAACCTTGCGCATTTACGTCCTCCATTGAACCACAACACATCTATCCTTAGATGGTTCGGCTCTCCCCGGCTATTGCCGATAGGAGGTTTGCTGCCAAGATCGATTGTTGCGTTACCGCCGGCGCCAGCCGATGTCACCGCGCTCCGCCCCATCGAGGCGGTCGAGCAGTTCTCTGAACCGATCGGGGATGTCGGCCTCGGTGCGGAAGGCCGGCAAGGTGCGCAGAAAGCGGGTCACCGCCTCGGCGCCGAACTGGCGCCTGATCTCGATGGCCAGCCCCTCTGCCTTTTCGCCCATGTTGCGGGTCATCATCTCAAAATCCTGTGTCGGCTTCGAAACTCCTGCAGCAAGAGAATGGTTCCCCCATCATGCCTGTATGGCAAGCAAAGCCCGCGGTTAAGGTAAAATTTGAATTAAAGTCGAAATGTCTTGCCTGTCATTGCCCGGCCTTGGCCGGCGGCTTCCATAGTCGCTTACCCCTTGATTTTTGGCCGCCAAACATCGATATCGGGCACAAAATCCACATCATTCGAGATTGACGGGAAACGGCGATGAGCGACCAGGCAAAAGACGAACGCGCGCCCGACGAAGTCGAGGCGACCGAGCCCGCAGCCGAGCGCACGGAAGGCAGCACCGACGGCGACTATGAAGCCCTTGTGCGGCTGCTGAAGGAAAATGAAGAGCTGAAGGACCGCGCGCTGCGCGTGGCGGCGGAGATGGAAAACCTGCGTCGCCGCACCGCGCGCGATGTGCACGATGCGCGCACCTACGCGGTCGCGAATTTCGCCCGCGACATGTTGTCGGTGTCGGACAATCTGCGCCGCGCGCTGGATGCGATTCCCGCCGAGGCCAAGGCATCGGGTGACGCCGGCTTCAAGGCGCTGATCGAAGGCGTCGACCTCACCGAGCGCGCCATGCTGTCGGCGCTGGAACGGCATGGGGTCAAGAAGCTCGCGCCTGAAGGCGAGAAGTTCGATCCCAATTTCCACCAGGCGATGTTCGAAGTGCCCAATCCGGATGTCCCGGCCAACACCGTGGTCCAGGTCGTGCAGCCGGGGTATTCGATCGGCGACCGCGTGCTGCGCCCGGCCATGGTCGGCGTCGCCAAGGGTGGTCCGAAGTTCGCCGCCGCTGAAGCACCGGTTGAGCCGGGGCCGGTGAACGAGCAGGCTGAGAAGGATGCGTAGTTAGGGCAGTAAGGGAGTAAGGGAGTAAGGGAGTAAGGGAGTAAGGAAGCGTACCAACGGTGCGACTTTGTGATAAACATACTCTCCTATTCTCCTCTTCCCTTACTCCCCTGGTCTGCATGAATGCCATCGCGCTTCTCGACTATGCCGGTGTCGCCGTCTTCGCGGCGACCGGGGCGCTGGCGGCTTCGCGTAAGCAACTCGACATTATCGGCTTCCTGTTCCTGGCCAGCGTCACCGGGATAGGCGGTGGCACACTTCGCGACGTCATCCTCAACCTGCCGGTTTTCTGGGTCGCCAACTCCGGCTATGTGCTGGTCTGCGCCGCGGTTGCGGTGCTGGTCTTCTTCAGCGCGCATCGTGTCGAATCGCGCTGGAAGTGGCTGCTCTGGCTCGACGCCATCGGGCTCGCCGCCTTTTCGGTGATGGGCGCGGCCAAGGGGCTTGCGATTACCGGCTCGCCGGTCGTGTCCGTCATCACCGGCGTGCTCACCGCCACTTTCGGCGGCATTTTGCGCGATCTCCTTGCCGGCGAGCCATCGGTGCTGCTCAGGCCCGAAATCTACGTCACGGCGGCCCTTGCGGGTGCCGGCCTCTACACGCTTGGCGATCTTGCCGGACTGCCGCCGCTCGCCTCGAACCTCGCCGGCTTTGCGGCGGCGTTCCTCGTGCGCGGTGGTGCGCTCAAATTCGGCTGGTCGTTTCCGTCCTACAAGAGCCGACCCGGCAGGCGGCCGGAAGATATTTTGTGAAAGGAAGCGAATAGCGAATAGAGAGTAGCGAATAGGGGTTGAGCGAGATAGCTCCCGCTATTCGCTATTCGCCAGCGTCACGCAGCGAAGCGCTGGGCTTCGCCGCCATAATAGTTGACGTAGCGTGCGCCGATCTCCTTGACCGGCATCACGACGAACACATCGACCGTCGAGAATTCGCGATCGATGACGCAACCATCGCCGATGCGGGCACCGACGCGCAGATAGCCCTTGACCAAAGGCGGCATCGCGGCGATCGCCGCCTTGGCATTGACGGCCTCGATCGGCATCAGATCCATCGAGCAATAGCGCCCGGACACCGCGCGCACGTCCCAGGCCGAATTCGTCCGGCAGTGGTGGGCGAGATAGGTGAGCGCTTCGGCATGCGCCGCCGGCACGGTGCCGTGAAAGGACGCGCAGCCGGTCATCACACCGATTTCGTAATGATTGATGTAAGCCCAGATGCCTTGCCACAACGCCTCGATGGTGCGCTTCGAGCGGTATTCCGGCAAAACGCAGGAGCGGCCGAGTTCAAGGAAACGCTGGCCGGGGTGGCGGGCGATGAGCTTGGTCAGCTCGAATTCACCTTCGGAATAGAAGCCACCGGCCGTGGCCGCGATTTCTTGCCGCAGCAGCCGATATGTGCCGACGATGCGGCGATGTTCGGGACCGGAAAGCGTGGTGTCCAAAACCAGCAGATGGTCGCAGAGCGGATCGAACCGGTCGGCGTCCCGGCGGTCATGGGCCTGGAACAGGTCCTTCCTGGCGCCAAGTTCGTCGTAGAACACCCGGTAGCGCACTTCCTGCGCGGCCGCGATCTCGGCCTCGTTGCGAGCGAGCCGCACTTCAAGATTGCCTATACGGCCCAGCGCCGCGCCCTTTATGACGGAATCGACGTTACGTCCGGCAAGCAAGGCGCTGCTGGCGTTCGGCCGAGTGTCACATTCCGGCATAACTGTATGCACGAGTGATTCTCCTTCGAGCCATCCCTCTTGGCACGGGGATACGGTGTAGGTGCAACAGGATTGTGACAGTACCGTGATACGACGTCATGGGCAATACTTCGTCGGCTGGCGAATACGATCAACCGGCTACGTTTAAGTGATCGCCCGTGCCGAATGGCGGTGGAAAGCTCAGGCGGCGACGACCTGCCCCTCGACGGCATTGACCAGCGCTTCGGGGTCGAGCGGTTTGGTGACAAAGCCGCTGGCACCATGGGCCAACACCGCATGACGGGTCTTTTCCTGGCTGTCGGCCGACAGCACCATGATCGGCACCGGCCGCACGGCACTTTCTTCCTCATGGCGGCGGATGGCGGCAATCGCGTCCAGCCCGTCCATGACCGGCATGTGCAGATCCATCAAGACCACGTCGAAGCGGTCCTTGTGCGCGGCGCCGGTGACAGCCTCGACGGCGGCCTTGCCGTTGCCGACCACCTTGACGCGATGCCCGGCCTTCAGCAGCGTGGCGCGGGCCAGCATGGCGTTGATGTCATTGTCCTCGGCGATCAGCACCGACAGGCCGCGCTGGCGGTTGCCGACGGCCCGCAGCGACGGTGCGCCGCGCTTTTCCGGCAGCGGCGGGCCGAGGCTCGGAGCATGGCTGCTCAACAGAACACGCAGAAGTGTTCCGCCACGCACCGGCCTGGCCAGGAAGGTTGCGTAGCCGCTGGCACGGAACTCGCCAAGCATGCCGCGATCGGTCGGCGCGATCAGCGTGATCGCCTCACAGTCGGAGAAACCGCTTTGGCGCAGGCGCTTGAGCAGCCTTCCGTCGCCTTCTTCCATCGCTGCATCGACCAGGATTGCATCGCAGCCGGCGGCGAAAGGCGCGGCCTGTGCGGCAGTAGTGGCGATGTCGACCGCGCCGCCATTGGCGCGGATGGTGCGGGCGATGGCGTCGGCCTCGACGGCGTTCTTCGACAGGATCACCGCGCGTCTGCCCGAGAGAGCATTCTGGTGGCCCTGCGGCGCTTCGGTGGCCGCTGTCGCAGGGATTTCGAAGACGAATTCGGATCCCTGGCCGAGCCGGCTGGATACCGAGATCGTGCCGCCCATGGCGGCCACCAGGCGCCTGGAGATGGCAAGGCCGAGGCCGGCCCCGCCATGGGTGCGTGTCGACGTGCCGTCGGCCTGCTCGAATTCCTCGAAAATGCGTTCCAGGTCGGCGTCACGCAGGCCCGGACCGGTATCGGCGATGGTGAAGCATATGCGGTCGCTGGTTTCGGTGCGTGCGCGTGCTATGCTCACCAGCACGCCGCCGCTGTCGGTGAACTTGATGGCGTTGCCGATGAGGTTGAGAAGCACCTGCCTGACCTTGCCCGGATCGGCGGTGATCAATTGCGGCACGTCGGGTTCGACATGGCAACCCAGTCCGATATCCTTGGCGAAGGCGCGCGCTGCCAGCAATTCGATGATGTTGTCGGCGATCTCGCGCACCGACATCGGCTGCGGCTCGGGGTCGAAACGCCCGGCTTCGATCTTGGAATAGTCGAGAAGATCCTCGATCAAGGCAAGCAATGCGCTGGCCGAGGTCGAGACGGCGCCGACATAGGTCTGCTGCTCCGGCGACAGGCTGGTGTCGGCGAGCAACCTGGCCATGCCCATAATGCCGTTCATCGGGGTGCGGATTTCATGGCTGACGGTGGCAAGGAAGCGCGATTTGGCCTGGCTTGCATATTCGGCCCGTTCGCGTGCGGTGATCAGCGACGATTCGGCGCGTTTGCGGGCGGTGATGTCGCGGGCGATGGCGCGGTGCGAAACCGCGCCGCTGTCCTTGTCGCGCACCGACAGTTCGATCCACGAGAACCAGCGCTGCCCGCTCGGCGTGCTGATGGAGACATCGGTGGAACTCAGGCACTCATGGTCGGAAAAGGCGGCATCGGGAACCATGCCGACCTCGATGCCCAGTTCCGCCAGGGTCTTGCCGGCGAGGTCGCGCTGGTCGATCTCGACGAGATCGGCGAAGACCTTGTTGGCATAGACGATGTAGCCGTCGCGGTCGCGATGGATGACGAGATCGCCAAGCGCGTCGATCAGGCCGCGAAAGCGCTCGTCGCTCTCCTGCATCTCCCACATGCGGTCGGCCAGCGTCTCGATCTCGGCGCGGCTGCGGGCAGTGGTTTCGTCAAGAAGGGCGGAGGTGCGATGTTCGCTCCGCCTGGCGCGCAAATGCAGGGCAAGGCCGGCAAGGCCGGTTGCCAGCAATGCGACGCTGATGAAGATCGGTGCCCCGGTCAGATGCGCCAGCCCGGCCACCAACACGATGGCGACGAATGTCAGAAAGGGCAGGCTTTCGCGCCTGGAGAATTCCGGCTCGGGCACCAGCGGCGGCGCGGCGACAAAGCGCCGCGTCGACGCCGGCGGGAGCACCGCATCGACGTCGTCGCCAGTGTCCGCCTGTTGGCTGCCGGATTCCGCGATCATGCGAAATCCTTGCCAGACAGAGATTATGGAAAATTGCGGCGGATCGTTCGAATTTTAGCGGATGAGCGCTTTTTGCCGAGGCGCGGCGGGTTTGCCACCAGATCTGGCGATTCCATCCCTTCCGGCAGTTGGGCGGAGTCACATATCCACGACGACGCGGCCGCGGATCTTGCCGTCGACGATGTCGCGCGCGGCATCGACGATGCCATCGAACCCGATGGTGCTGGACAGGCTGGCGAGCTTCTGCAGATCGAGGTCGGTGCCGATGCGGCGCCATGCCTCGAGGCGGACTGCTTTAGGCGCCATCACTGAATCGATGCCGAGCAATGAGACGCCGCGCAGGATGAAGGGCGCGACGCTGGCCGGCAGGTCCATGCCGCCGGCCAGGCCGCAGGCGGCGACCGCGCCGCCATAGGAGGTCATCGAGAGCACATTGGCCAGCGTGTGGCTACCGACGGCGTCGATGCCGCCGGCCCAGCGCTCCTTGGCCAGCGGCTTGGCCGGCTGGGCAAGCTCGTCGCGCGATATCACTTCGGCGGCGCCAAGGTCGATCAGATAGGGGCTTTCGGCATTGCGGCCGGTGGAAGCAATGACATGGTAGCCGAGGCTGGACAGGATCGAGACCGCTACCGAGCCGACGCCGCCGGCCGCCCCCGTCACCACCACCGGGCCGCGATCGGGCAGGATGCCGTGCCGTTCCAGGGCCATGACGCAGAGCATGGCGGTATAGCCTGCGGTGCCGACGGCCATCGCGTCATGCGTGCTGATGCCTTGCGGCAGCGGCACCAGCCAGTCGCCCTTGACGCGGGCACGGCCTGCATAGGCACCGAAATGGGTTTCGCCGACGCCCCAGCCGTTCAGAATGACCTTGTCTCCGGTGCGCCAGTCGGGATGCGAGGACGAGACGACGGTGCCGGCGAAATCGATGCCCGGCACCAGCGGCCAGCGGCGGATCACCGGCGCCTTGCCCGTGATCGCCAGGCCATCCTTGTAGTTCACCGTCGTTGCCTCGATCGCGACGGTGACATCGCCTTCCATCAGGTCGGCCTCGGTGAGATCGGTTACGTTGACCGACTGCTTTTTCTCGGCGTCACGCGAAACGAGGATGGCTTTGAAGGTTTCGGACATGTCTTTCTCCGCGATCTTGTTTGGCGACATGAACTGTGCGGCGATGGCCGCACGGGGTCAATCCTTGGAAGGTCTGGCTTTGGGTTCGCGTCCCCAGCCGAACAGCTCGTCGAAGACGACCAGTGCCGCGCCCACCGAAATGAAGGCGTCGGCAAGGTTGAAGACGGCGAAGGACCACACCGGCGTGTGAAACAGAATATAGTCGATGACGTGGCCGTAGACGGCGCGGTCGATCAGATTGCCCAGAGCGCCACCGACGATCAGCGCAAAGCCGGTGCGGGCAAGGATCTGGGACGGCGCGATCCGCGTCGCCAGGAACAGCACGAAAGCAACGACGACAAGCGAGATGACGATCAACCCGGTGTCGCCGAAGGACGAGAACATCGAGAAGGCGATGCCGGTATTGTAGGTGCGGAACAGCGCCAGGAAGGGCAGCAGATCAACCTTCTCCTGAAAAGGCAGATCGGCCTCGACCAGGTATTTTATCCACTGGTCGAGCGCGATGGCCGCGACGACGAGCAGTGCGTAGGGAGACCATGATCTCACGGGCGGGCAACCTTCATTGCTGGTCCAGGATTGGCTCGAGCTTGAGCGCGCCGCGCCGGATCTCGAACAGCATGATGCCGGTGGCAACGGCCAGATTGAGCGAATCGGCACGGCCGGCTTGCGGAATCCTGAGCAGCCTGTCGCAACTCGCAGCCAGGCTTTCGGGCAGTCCCTGCTGCTCGTTGCCCATCATCAGCAGCACGGGCCCGCGTGAAAAATCGACCGAGCGGTAGTCGACGGCGCCTTTCAGGTGGGTGCCGGCGACTAGCCCTGAGAAGCCGCCTCGCCAGGCAAGGAAAGCCTCGGTTGTCGCCTTGGCCACCGGCACGGCAAAGATCGAACCCATGGTGGCGCGCACCGTTTCCACGGAGAACGGATCAGTGGTATCGCCGACCAGGATGACGCCTTTGGCGCCGACTGCATCGACGGTGCGGATGACGGTGCCGAGATTGCCGGGATCGCGTACCCGGTCGAGAGCCACCCAGACGTCGCCATTGTCGGCGCGCACATCCTTCAAGGCGAGGAATTTTTGGGAAAAGACGCCCACCACCATTTGCGGATTGTCGCGACGGGTGATGGCGACCAGCACCTTTTCCGACACTTCGAGCACCATGCCGCCGGCGGCAACCGTGCGTGCGGCCACCTTCTCCACCGCCGCGTTGCCGCGCCCGGCCTTGGCGAAAACCAATGTCCTGATCTGCCAGCCGAGATCGAGCGCATCGATGACCAGCTTCAGCCCCTCGGCCATGAATGCGTTTTGCTGGTCGCGGAATTTCTTCTGAGCGAGCGCCTTGATGTCCTTGACCAGCGGATTGGCGAGGCTGGTGACCTCCTTCACCTGGCCAGGTGCGCCTGCATGCCGCTCGTTCATTCAGCCACCCAACGCGAAAACAATGAAGTCGAGAGCGCCCGGCCGGCGGACTTTTCACGGATGATCAGCTCACCCGATTCAATCTTGCCGCCCATGCCGGCAAAGGTATCGCGCATCAGGGC
Source organism: Mesorhizobium sp. M7A.F.Ca.MR.362.00.0.0 (assembly GCF_004023175.1). Taxonomy (NCBI): domain Bacteria; kingdom Pseudomonadati; phylum Pseudomonadota; class Alphaproteobacteria; order Hyphomicrobiales; family Phyllobacteriaceae; genus Mesorhizobium; species Mesorhizobium sp. M7A.F.Ca.MR.362.00.0.0. The sequence continues at coordinate 22,695 of NZ_RZTF01000034.1, read as the reverse complement.
GTGGATGGCGAAGAAGGAGGCGCGGATCGAATAGGCGGTCAGCACCACGGCAAGCGGCTTCGGCGTCAGGATCGCCCGGCAGAGATCGGTCAAATCGGGCAGGTCCTCGAACAATTGCCAGACCTCGCCCTTAGGGCCACGGCCATAGGCCGGCGGGTCGAACAGGATGATGTCGTAGCGGCTGCCGCGGCGCTCCTCGCGCTCGGCGAATTTGACCGCGTCGTCGACGATCCAGCGGATCGGCTTGCTGCCGAGGCCGGCCATCTCCTGGTTTTCACGGGCCCAGCCGATCGCTTTCTTCGAGGCATCGACATGGGTGACCTCGGCGCCGGCGCGAGCCGCCACCAATGAGGCGAGACCGGTAT
>NZ_RZTF01000034.1:15475-22321 GCF_004023175.1 Mesorhizobium sp. M7A.F.Ca.MR.362.00.0.0 | reverse complement strand
CGGTATAGCCGAACAGGTTCAGCACCTTGACCGGCCGCTTCGCCGCCGCGATCAGCCCGGCCATGTGATCCCAATGGGAGGCCTGCTCGGGAAAGACGCCGACATGACGAAACGAGGTGAAACGGCCGAGATAGTCGATGCCGTCATGCTTCATCGGCCAGGTCTCGCCGAGCGGCAGCTTGGGGAAACGCCAGCGGCCGATGCCCTCCTCGTCGGTGTCGCCGGTGAAGACGGCGTCGGCACGCTCCCATTCCTTTGCCGGCAAGGCCTTTTGCCAGATCGCCTGGCCCTCGGGCCGAACGATACGGTAGGGGCCATATTGTTCGAGCTTTTGGCCGGTGCCGCTGTCGAGCAGCGCATAATCGGCATTGGGCGCCACTTCCAGGATCACGGGAAGATGTTCGGCGGGCAGAGCGCCTTCGCGGCGGGCCAGGATGCGCGGCGCCGAGTTCGGTTCGGAACGACTTTCCGTCTTCGCCTCATGGCGCTCGCGCGGTGGCGCTTCCGGTCTGGCGGGAGCCTGGCCGGGACGCGGACGTGACACGTCCGCCGCACCCTTCGCGGATGGATGTGGACGGTTGTCGCGGCGTTTGTCGCGAAAAGACTTCAAGCGGGGGCAACTCCGAACGGCGTGGCCGCTTTTGACATAGGGCAACCCGCTTCGCAACCAAGTCCGACAGGTCGGCCTCTCCGGTTCAGGTTGGCCGTGGTGGACCAATGTCAAGGAAACAGGCAAATCTACCGGATGTCCCGCTCCGAACGCCTGCTCGACCTGATCCAGTGCCTGCGCCGGCATCGCCGGCCCGTGAGCGGACAGGCGCTGGCCGATGAACTCGGGATTTCGATTCGCACACTCTACCGCGACATCGCCACGCTGCAGGGCCAGGGCGCGCCGATCGAGGGCGAGGCGGGTGTCGGTTATGTGCTCAAGCCCGGCTTCATGCTGCCGCCGCTGATGTTCAGCGACGAGGAGATCGAAGCCATCGTGCTCGGCTCGCGCTGGGTCGCCAAGCAGCCGGACCAGCGCCTCTCGGCCGCCGCTGCCAACGCGTTGGCCAAGATAGCGGCGGTCCTGCCGGACGATCTGCGCGAGGATCTCGACGCGAGCACACTGCTGGTCGGCCCTTCCGCCGCAGTCATCGAAAGCATCGATCTTGGCCTCGTACGGCAGGCCATCCGCAACGAGCGCAAGCTCGGCTTTCTTTACCGCGCCGCCGGCGGCGCTGCGTCCGAGCGTGTCGTGTGGCCATTTGCGCTGGGCTTCTTCGACAAGGTGCGGGTGGTGGTGGCGTGGTGCGAGATGCGGCACGATTTCCGGCATTTTCGCGCCGATCGCATCGCCGAACTCCAAGCAACGGACACGCGCTATCCGCGTCGTCGCCAGGCGCTGCTCAAGGAATGGCGGGCAACGCTCGACAAGCCGCGTGGTTCGAGATGACTGCTGCCATGATCTGACAGTAGCTCATCTTATGGTCGCCAAGTCGAAGCACCGAACCTTGGAGAGCAGATATGGCCACCCCGAATTTCATCATCCTCTATGTCGACCAGCCGCTTGAGAGCGGCGCCTTCTACAGCGCGCTGCTCGGCCGTGAGCCGGTCGAAAGTTCGCCGACCTTCGTGCTGTTCGTGCTCGATGCCGGCTTCAAGTTCGGCCTGTGGTCGCGCCATACGGTGGAGCCGGGAGCCGGCATGTCAGGCGGTGGCGCCGAAATCGTCTTTGCGCTGGATACGCCCGATGCGGTCGATGCCGCCCATGCCGACTGGTCCGGGCGCGGGCTGAATATCCTGCAGACGCCAACCGACATGGATTTCGGCCGTACTTTTGTCGCGCTCGATCCCGACAATCATCGCCTGCGCGTCTATTGGCTGTCCGATGGCGAACAGGCCAATGGTAACCAGAAATGAGCGCGTACTGGATCGCCGTGGCGTCGGCCGAACATGTCCGGCGGGGTCGCGCAGCCGGCTTCATGCAGGTCAACCACGGCAAGGCGGCACCGCTGCGTCGCGTCAAGCCAGGCGATGGCATCGTCTACTACTCGCCGAACACTGTTTTGGGCGAGAAAGATGGCCTGCGGGCCTTCACCGCGATCGGCATCGTGCGGGAAGGCGAGCCCTATCAGGGCGATATGGGCGCCGGCTTCACACCCTTCCGCCGCGATGTGGCGTGGGCCAAGGCCGAGGAAGCGCCGATCAAGCCGCTGCTCGACAGGCTGGACTTCACCATGGCCAAGTCGAACTGGGGTTATCAGCTTCGCTTTGGCCTTTTCGAAATCGGGGATCACGATTTTCGTGTGATCGCCGACGCGATGAGCGCCAAAATGGCTGTACCGGCGAACTAGGCCGTGAGCGCCTTGTAGACGGCAATGCCGGCGGCAAGATCCTCGAGCGCCGCGCCGACCGACTTGAACAGCGTGATCTCCCCAGCGCTCTCGCGACCCTTCTTCTGGCCGCGCGCTAATTCGTGCAGATCGGCGACGATGGTTTCCGGCTTCAGCACGCCGGAGGCCAGCGGTTGGACGATGTCGCCGGCTTCCTTGGTGGCGCCGGCGCGGGTGTCGACATAGACGCGGGCAAGCCTGATCGCGTCGTCGTCGCTCTCGCGCATCGTCGGCGTAAAGCCTCCGACCAGGTCGACATGGGTTCCCGGCCGCAACAATGCGCCCTTGATCAGCGGCGTCGTCGTGATCGTCGCCGAGGAGACGATGTCGGCCCGTCCAAGCTCGGCATCGAGATCGCTCGCCGCGCTGGCTGCAAAACCCTCGGCGCGCAGGTCGGCGGCGACTTTCTCGGCATTGGCCGGGGTGCGGTTCCAGATGCGGATGGTCTTGATCGGCCGTACGGCCGAGTGCGCCTTGGCGAGGAAGGGCGACAGCGCGCCGGCGCCGACCACCAGCAGCCGCGAGGCATCGTCGCGGGCGAGATAGGAGGCCGCAAGCGCCGAAGCACAGGCGGTGCGCCACTGTGTCAGCCGCTGGCCGTCGATCAAGGCCTCGGGTTCGCCGGTGGCGCCATTGAGCAGGAGATAGAGCCCCATCACCGCCGGCTTGCCGATGGCATTGTTGTCGGGGGACACGGTGACGATCTTGACGCCGATGTGACCACCGGTCGATGTGCCGGCCGCGTTGAGGTCGGTCCAGGCCGGCATCAAAAGCAGGGTGGAGGCCGCGCCATCTGGCCGCTCGATCGTATGATGATGCCTGACCGGCTGCACCGCACCGTCGCGGAACGCCGTGCGCAGCGTCTCGACCAGTCCGGCAAAGGTCAGCGCATGGTCGACCTCTGCGGCCGAAATGGTCAGCATGTAAAACTCCGTAGGGACAAAACCGCCGACGGGCGGCTCAAGCGGTCGGCTTCGGCAATGCGGACCCTTGGGCGGAGCCTTGGGTGGAGCCTGGGGCCGTTCCCGGAGCCTGGCTTTGCGGTACCGCCGGCGCACGGCTGACCGCCTGGCGCAGGTTCTCGGCTTCGACGCCGCGCTGGCGCGCCAGCTTGCGATAGCGGCCCTGCTTGACCCAGGTTGCCAGGCTGCCGACGATCATGCCGATGGCGAGTGCCAGGAACAGGAAAATGAACAGCGGCAAAGTCAGGGTCAGCTTCGGATTGCCGGGGTTGAACGGATCCAGTGTGAAGGCGACCAGTTCGCGGTTGGCAACGGCGAGGGCGATCAGGATGATCGCCAGGGGCACGAAGATCGCGATGAGCATGAAGCGATTGAACATGATGTTTTCCGTCGGAAGCTGGCCTGTCCGAAAGGCCGTCAGGCGCTGACGTCGCGCCTACTTGCCGCCGTTCAGCCTTTCACGCAGTTCCTTGCCGGTCTTGAAAAACGGCACCCACTTCTCCTCGACCTCGACGGATTCGCCGGTGCGCGGATTGCGGCCGGTGCGGGCGGGACGATTCTTCACCGAAAAAGCGCCGAAGCCACGCAACTCGACCCGGTTGCCTTCGGCAAGGGCGTCGGTGATTTCATCGAAGATGGCGCCGACGATGTTTTCGACGTCGCGCAGGAAAAGATGCGGATTGCGCGTGGCAATAATCTGCACAAGTTCGGACTTGATCATGAGACGGGTCCCCGTGAAAGCAGTGCGGTCAAAATTATGAGGATGATTTTATTTGCTTTTTTCACTTGCCCCAAACGGCGTCTCAAGGGTGCCAGACGGAAACGAGACCGTCAAGAAACAAGCGGTCGGCTCCGAGTTCATGGATGACGTCGCCGCTGTAGGCTGGCAGGCCGAGCGCGCTGCCGATGGTTTGCGCCATCGCTTTCGAGAACAGGAAGCCGCCGCGCCTGTTCGGTATCCTTCCACTCGACGACCTTGAGCTTGGCATCGACGCCCTTGGTCGCCAGCCAGTCGACCGCTACCGCCTCGCCGCCGACGGCGTCGATCAGCCCGTTGGCAACGCCCTGACGACCGGTGAATATCGAGCCGTCGGCAAGCGCCAGTGCTTGTTCGCGGGTCATCTTGCGGCGTTCGGCGACGATGTCGACGAACCAGTTGTAACTGTCGAGGATGAGTTTGCGGACCATGGCGCGCTCGTCGTCATTGGTCGGCTTGAAGGGAGAGGGCGCGGCTTTCAGCGGTGAGGATTTAACTTCCTCCAGCTTGACGCCGAGTTTGTCCATCAGGCCGCTGACGTCGGGATACTGGATCAGCACGCCGATCGAGCCGACGATCGAGGTCTTGCGGGCAACGATGTGATCGGCGGCACTGGCGATCATATAGCCTGCCGATGCGGCGAGCGTGCCGATTTCCGCCACCACCGGCTTGTCGGCGGCCAGCTTGCGCACTTCTTCATAGATCGACTCACCACCGACGGTGGTGCCGCCAGGCGAATCGATCGACAGGATCACGCCCTTCACCTTCGATGAAAGACGGATGGTTTCCAGCCGCTTGATCAGTTCCTCGTCCTCGGTGATCGTGCCTTCGATCTTGACCTTGGCAATATGGTCGACCGTCGAGCCGCCGAAATCGTCGCCATAGAACCAGGTTGAAAGCGCAATCACCCCAAGGGCTACGATGCCTATGGCGACGACGCGCCAGAATGTCAGCTTGCGCCGCAAACGGCGGCGGTCGATCAGGTCGTCGGCTCTCAGTGCCATGGTCAGCCTTTCAGTCGGCGGGAGGAGACGCTTTTAGACCATGATCCGCCCATCTGGAAGCAGTTCTCTTTTGCGTATGGCGAGACAGTCAGCACCTGGACGTGAGGTAGCCATCCCCGTCGACAGTCGGCCAGCCTCGGCTAGGCGCTCTACAAGTATTGGTCTGCTCACATGTTTGTGCAATCGCCCCAGGTTGGCGACGAGACCGACGACGGATAAATTTTACGCCGCGTGTCTGTTTCTGCTATGGAGAACACGCAGTTGTGCGGACCTCGTTTTCGTCTGTACAAAGGCGGCTGTCACATTTTTGCAGTTTTCGTGGGCTTGTGCTTGCTTGAAAGCGCCGGCGTCCCACCTATAGGCGGTGCTCAAGGGTGGGCAGGGTTAAAGAAAGCAGTGAATGTTAGCGCGACCGATTGAACCGACCAACGCCGAGGCGGTGTTGGCTCCCCCGGCGGACGGCCGGACGCGCGGCGACGCTTTCGACCGTGCACAGCGTCATTCGCGCCGCGTGCGCGTTCTCAAATTTGCCGTGCCGGTGGCCGCGGCACTGATAGCGGTCGCCTTCCCGGTCTATTCCTATCTCGCCGCACCCGTCGCCGTGAAGGTTCAGGCGGAAGGCACTGCCTTTTCCAACGGCAAGCTGGTGATGGCCAATCCCAAGCTCAACGGTTTCACCAAGCAGAAGCAGCCTTATTCGATGACGGCGCTGCGTGCCATTCAGGATGTCAGCACGCAAGGTATCATCGAGCTGGAAGGCATCGACGCCAAGGTGCCGATCGCGCCCGACAATGTGGCGGCGGTCAAGGCCTCGCACGGCACCTACGATCGCGACGGCAATACGATGAATTTGACCAGCGACGTGACGATCACCACGACCGACGGCATGCAGGCCAAGTTCAAATCGGTCTTCCTCGACATGGGCAAAGGCACTATGAAGACGGGAGATCCCGTCGATGTCAGCCGTGGCGGGTCGCGGATCACGGCGGATACGATGTCGGTCCAGGACAATGGCAAGGTTCTGGTTTTCGAGAACAAGGTGCGCGTCAACATCGATTCCACCGCCTTGAAGGCGGCACAGGGAAACAGCGGAGAAACCAATGCGGCTCAGTAGTTCGACGCGGCTCGCGGCTGCAACTTCAACGTTGCTGCTGCTCGGACTCGTGCCGTCATCGGCGCAGACGACCAGTCAATCAGGCCTCAAACTGTCCGGCGACAAGCCGATCCAGATCGAGAGCGACAAGCTGGAAGTCCGCCAGGCCGACAGTGTCGCCATCTTCACGGGCAATGTCAGTGTCGTCCAGGGGCCGACATTGATGAAGGCCGGCAAGATGACGGTCTACTACGTCAAGGACCCCAACGCCGCTGCCAAGGGCACGGAGGCCGCGGGTGCGGCGATGACGGGCTCGGCCAACATCGATCACCTGGAGATCTCCGACAAGGTTTACATCAAGTCGGATGCGCAGGTCGCGACAGGCGATCAAGGCAGCTTCGATATGAAGAGCCAGGTGCTGGTGCTTTCGGGCAAAAAGGTCGTTCTGTCGCAAAACGACAACATTCTGGTGGGCTGCAAGCTTACCGTGCAGATGAAAAGCGGGCTGGCTCAGGTGGATCCATGCGCTGGGCAACGCGTCCAGATGTCGATCACGCCGCCGCCGAAATCGGGAGCGACGAACCCCTGATGGCCAGCCTGTCGTCGCTGACGGCGCGTCTTCCGGGACGGGCCGCCGGCAAGCTTTCGGCGC
>NZ_RZTF01000034.1:0-15445 GCF_004023175.1 Mesorhizobium sp. M7A.F.Ca.MR.362.00.0.0 | reverse complement strand
GCCACGGTGACCGTCGATGCGGGAAAGTTCAAGGGAACCCTGATCGCCAAGGGGCTGACCAAGAGCTACAAGGGCCGCAAGGTCGTCAGCGGCGTCACCATCGGCGTGCGCGCTGGCGAGGCCGTTGGGCTGCTCGGCCCCAACGGCGCTGGCAAGACGACCTGTTTCTACATGGTTACCGGCCTCGTGCCGGTGGATGAAGGCACGATCGAGATCGACGGCTTCGACGTCACGTCGATGCCGATGTACCGTCGCGCACGCCTCGGCATCGGCTATCTGCCGCAGGAAGCGTCGATCTTCCGCGGCCTCAATGTCGAGCAGAATATCCGCGCGGTGCTGGAAGTGGTCGAAAAGGACCGCAAGGTGCGCGAGCGCAATCTCGACGAACTGCTCGAGGAATTCCACATCAGCCATCTGCGCAAGGCGCCATCCATGTCGCTTTCGGGCGGCGAGCGGCGACGCCTGGAAATCGCGCGAGCGCTGGCGACGCGTCCGGCCTACATGCTGCTCGACGAGCCTTTCGCAGGCATCGATCCGATCGCCGTCGCCGATATCCAGCAACTGGTGCGCCACCTGACGGCGCGCGGCATCGGCGTCCTCATCACCGATCATAATGTGCGCGAAACGCTCGGCCTCATCGACCGCGCCTACATCATCCATGCCGGCCAGGTGCTGACCCATGGAAGGGCCGACGAGGTGGTGGCAAACCCGGATGTGCGGCGACTTTACCTCGGTGAGGGTTTTACGCTCTGACTCTTTTCCCGCGCAATTCCGGACCGCAGCGCAGTTATCCTGGAATTGCCTTCGGCGTGAAATTTGTTTCCTGACACGATTTTTGCGGTTCGCCGGCCCTTTTTCCTCGATTTTGCTCCGGGATAACGCTCCGGTAAGCGGGTTTTGCTACCAATTCCCTTGACAAGCAAAAGCCGGGCCAGTTTCTATGGCCGGCTGCAAAATTCCTTTCCGGAAGTCCGGATGCGTAGACGAGGCGTTTGAAACCGAACCATGGCGTTGGCGGCCAAACTACAGCTACGACAATCGCAGTCGCTGGTGATGACGCCGCAGCTGATGCAGTCGATTCGGCTGCTGCAGTTCACCCATGTCGAGCTTGAGCATTTCATCGACGAGGAAATCGAGCGCAATCCGCTGCTGGAGCGCTCCGAGCCGCAGGACGATGCCGCCAGCGACCAGGCGCAGAAGATCGAGGCGGAGCCGCAAGCCACCGCCGAAGGCGACTGGTTCGAAAACGAGACGCAGTGGAGCGCCGAGGCGATCTCGGACAAGCTCGACACGTCGCTGGAAAACCTGTTTCCCGACGACCCGGGGACCAGCGAGCGGCTCGGTCCCGACCTGACGGCACAATGGAAATCGGCTTCGGGCAATGGCGCGGGTTCCTCATCCGAGTGGTTTGACGCCGGCGATATGGCGACTGCTGCGATCACGCTGCGCGACCATGTCGGTGAACAGGTGGCGCTAGCCTTCACTGACCCGGCTGCACGGCTGATCGCCGCCGAACTCGCCGACGGCCTTGACGAGACCGGCTATCTGCGTGCCGACCTGGCCGAGATCGCCGCTCGTCTCGGTGCGGATACCGCTGCCGTGGCGAAGGTGCTGGCGGTGTGTCAGACCTTCGAGCCGGCTGGCCTGTTTGCCCGCGACCTGGCCGAATGCCTGTCGCTGCAACTTGCGGTGCGCAACCGGCTCGATCCGGCGATGAAGGCGCTGGTCGCCAATCTCGAACTCCTGGCACGACGTGACTTTCATGCATTGAAACGGATATGCGGTGTCGACGAGGAGGATCTGCTCGACATGCTGGCGGAGATCCGGGCGCTCGATCCCCGGCCGGGCATGGCGTTTTCGGGCGGCGCCAGCGACGCGATCGTCGCCGATGTCGAGGTGCGCGCGGCCAATGACGGCAGCTGGACGGTCGAACTCAATGCCGAAACGCTGCCGCGGGTCTTGGTCGACCATATCTATTTCGCCCAGGTCTCGCCGCAGGCCAAGAACCAGGCGGAAAAGGATTTTCTGGCCGAATGCCTGCAGAACGCCAACTGGCTGACGCGCAGCCTCGACCAGCGGGCAAAGACCATCCTCAAGGTCGCCTCGGAAATCGTTCGCCAGCAGGATGCCTTCCTCGTCCATGGCGTGCGCCAGCTGAAGCCGCTCAATCTGCGCACGGTAGCCGACGCCATCGGCATGCACGAATCGACGGTCAGCCGGGTCACAGCCAACAAATATATGCTGACGCCGCGCGGCGTGTTCGAGCTTCGCTACTTCTTCACCGCCTCGATCGCCGCGTCGGGCGGCGGCGATGCGCATTCCTCGGAAGCGGTGCGTGACCGCATCAGGCAGTTGATCGACGAGGAAAAACCCGTCGACGTGCTTTCCGACGACGCGATCGTCGACATGTTGCGCGAAAGTGGCGTCGACATTGCAAGACGTACGGTCGCCAAGTACCGGGAAGGCATGAATATCCCCTCTTCGGTGCAGCGCCGACGCGAGAAACGGGCGATGGCCAGCGCCGGGCGCTGAGCGGGTCGATTTTCCACAGGCCGGCACTTCATTGACAAGCCGCGGTGAAGTGGCTAGAAGCCCGCCCGCATGAGACGGGCTAGATGCCCGCATGCGGATGGTCCGTCACGACGTTGGCCTCGGGACGGTCAAAGGGCGGCTTGTGATCAACCGGAAAGTTTGGATTTAAAATCGGCGCAAGTGACGCCGCAAAGCTTGTGCGCACGGATCACGAGTATAAACTCGGGCCAGTTTGAAGCCTGAGCAAGGAAGGTCAGTTTTCAGATGAATCTGCGCATATCGGGAAAACACATGGATATCGGCGATGCGTTTCGGACACGCATCAATGATCGTGTCGGCGAAGCGATCGGCAAATATTTCGATCGCGGCTTTGCCGGACATGTCACGGTCATCAAATCGGGCTCGCGCTATTCGGCGGACTGCATGATCCGGCTGGATTCCGGCGCTTCGCTGCAGGCCACCGGCGATGCCCAGGATCCGACGCTAGCCTTCGAGGCGGCGGCGGACCGTCTGGAAACCCGCCTGAGGCGCTACAAGCGCAGGCTGAAATCGCACAATTCGGGCGCCGCCAACGGCCAGCCGACCGACATCGCCTACACGGTGATGGCGCCGCTTGCCGATGACGACGAGGACATTCCGGAGAATTTCGCGCCCGCCATCGTCGCCGAATCAACCATGACGCTGAAGACCATGTCGGTGGCGTCGGCGGTCATCGAGCTCGACACCAAGGACAGCCCGGTCTTTGTCTTCCGCAATGCGGGAACCGACCATCTCAACATCGTCTATCGCCGACCCGATGGAAATATCGGCTGGATCGACCCGTCGACGACCAAGGTCGCGCAAGCGTGACGACAAAGGTCGCACGGTGACGACAAGGGTCGCACGGCAATAAGAGCCGGCCGCACGAGGGGTGGGGACTGGTGACGGCAGGCGAACAAGGGATTTTCTAGCATGGATCTGAGCGATCTTATCAACGTTCCGGCGATACTGCCGGCGTTGAAGGCGAACTCCAAGAAGCAGCTGCTGCAACTGCTGTCCGAACGGGCAGCGGCGATTTCCGGCATTCCGGAGCGGGAGGTGTTCGACACCATCCTGCAGCGTGAGCGCCTGGGTTCGACCGGCGTCGGCAACGGCATCGCCATTCCGCACGGCAAGCTGGCCGGCGTGAAACGCATCGCAGGTGTTTTCGCCCGGCTGGAGACGCCTGTCGATTTCGAATCGCTGGACGATCAGCCCGTCGATCTGGTGTTTCTGCTGCTGGCGCCGGAAGGGGCGGGCGCCGACCACCTCAAGGCACTGTCGCGCATCGCGCGGGTCCTGCGCGATGCCGACACGGTGGCCAAGATCAGGGGTACGCGCGACGCCGCCGCTATCCACGCGCTGTTGTCGGACACCCAGGCCTCGCACGCGGCCTGAATTTGAGGGTGATACCGCCACAAGGGCCGCCATGGGCGGCCCTTTCCGTTTCAGCCGGAAATCGCTGTCAGTGAATGGCGACGGTGGTCAGGTCGTTTTCCATGGCGCCGGCCAGAGCGCGGTCACGCGCATCGGAAAGCAGGATCGGCTGACCATTGGCGGCAAACAAGGCCCACAGTTCCATGCCGGGGGCGATTTCGCCGAGATTGGGGAAACGGCCGAGCAATTCGTCGCTCGAGACCTTTCTGAGATAAGCGACCGAGCCCTCGCCGAGATGAGCGAATTCGCCATTGGTCATGGTGATATTTTCAGTTCTGGTCATTTCAAAGCCTCCTTGGCGCGAGGACGCCGCTCAAGGCCATCCCGCATGAGAGCCATTTCAATTTGCTGCATCATGCTTTCGGAAAGTCGGAGCCGATTTCCGGCCGATGCAGTGGTAAAGATCAGTCTTTCACCGATATGTTTATTTTCCGTACCAGCCGTTCGGACTCCGGTCGATCGAGGTCGATCGACAAAAGACCGTTCTTCAACTCCGCCGCGATCACCCGCATGCCGTCGGCCAGCACGAAACAGCGCTGGAACTGGCGTGCGGCGATGCCGCGATGAAGAAATTCGCGCTCGGTGTCGTCGGTCTGACGGCCGCGCACGACCAGCTGGTTTTCCTCCGTGGTGACATCGAGATCGCTTTCGGCGAAACCGGCGACCGCCAATGTGATGCGCAACCTTTCGGTCTTGCCGTCGGCGCCGCTGAGGCGTTCGATGTTGTAGGGAGGGTAGCTGTCGCCGGATTTCGCCAGGCGTTCCAGGGTCTTTTCCATGGCGTCGAAACCAAGGAGAAGCGGGCTGGAAAAGGGCGTCATTCGGCTCATGTTACACTGTCCTCTCAAGAGCGACATAAAGTGGAAAAACCCAGATGGCATTTTTCCCGATGGCCTTGATATGGTCCGCCCCGCGACCAAGTTCAAGCCGTCAACAGACCCGCTCAAAAAGACCAGGCGTGGACTCACAGGAATGACCGACATGGCGCTTGAAACGGCGAGCAGATGCAAGGAGAAGCGCGCAGGTCGGGAATTGTCCTTCCCGGTCGAGCGGTTCGACATGGCAGCTCGCGACCGCTTCGGCGTCATTTGGATGTTTCGATCGGATCGGTTCAAGCCCACGACCTCGCCAAACAAGGAATTGAAATGCCCCAATCACGCAAGATCATCATCGACACGGATCCCGGTCAGGATGATGCCGTCGCCATATTGCTGGCGCTCGGCAGCTCCGAACTGGAGATCGTCGGCATATCAGCCGTTGCCGGAAACGTGCCGCTGAAGCTTACCGAAAAGAATGCCCGCAAGATCTGCGAATTGGCCGGCCGCCCGGACATCAAGGTCTATGCCGGCGCCATCCGGCCCCTGATGCGCGAATTGGTCACCGCCGAGGAAGTGCATGGCAAGACCGGCCTCAACGGACCGCAATTGCCAGAACCGACGATGAAACTGCAGGACCAGTACGCGGTCGATTTCATCGTCGAGACGCTGATGGGGGAAGAAAGCGGCACGATCACGCTTTGCGCACTCGGCCCGCTCACCAACATTGCGCTGGCGCTGATCCGCGAGCCGCGCATTGCACCGCGCATCAAGGAAATCGTGCTGATGGGCGGCGGCTTCTTCGAAGGCGGCAATGTCACCCCGACCGCCGAATTCAACATCTACGTCGATCCGCAGGCCGCCGATGTCGTGCTCAAATCCGGCATTCCGATCGTGATGATGCCCCTCGATGTCACCCATAAGGCGCTGACCACCGCCAAGCGCACGCAAACCTTCCGCGCGCTCGGCACCAAGGTCGGCACCGCCACCGCCGAGATGCTGGAATTCTTCGAGCGCTTCGACGAGGAGAAATACGGCACCGACGGCGGCCCGCTGCACGACCCTTGCGTCATCGCCTATCTGTTGAAGCCTGACCTGTTCAAGGGCCGCAACTGCAACGTCAGCGTGGAAACGGCCTCCGAGCTCACCATGGGCATGACCGTGATCGACTGGTGGGGCGTTACCAAGCGGCCGAAGAACGCCATGGTGATGCGCGACATCGACCATGACGGGTTTTTCGGGTTGCTGGTGGAGAGGCTGGGGCGGCTGTGAGAGCTTCCTTCTCCCCGTTTACGGGGAGAAGGTGCCGGCAGGCGGATGAGGGGCGGCACAAACGTTGAGATTCTGCTTGCGCCCTCGGCGCTGCCCCTCACCCGATCGCTTCGCGACCGCCCCCTCGCCGTAAACGGGGCGAGGGAAGAGGCGCCAGCCGCCAGTTCATTCTGGAAACCGGTAAAAGATCGTTCCATTGTCGCGCGTGACGCGTTCAATGCTTATGCGCGAGCCGATCAGATGCTGGCGTTTGTCCTTGATGAGAACAGACGGACCGTTCTCGACAGAGACCAGATAGATGCCGACGCGGTCCCACTGGACACTTCTGACCATTGCGTCGACGGTGACGACCGACCGGATTGGGCTTGCCATATTCGTCCACTTGAGCGGATCAAGGACCAACACCGCCGCGAACACCGCAACAATGAGGACCACGCCCAGCACGTGCCCTTTCACATCCGCAAAAGTCCACGACATCGACGTGAATCCCCCAACCGCCGATTCATGTGGTGGACAGAAGGCCGACTTTCAATCGGCCTCCCTGTTTCAGGAAATTGCTGTTAGAGTCCCGGCTTGTCGGCGCGCTGTTACTTTGCCTTTGAAAGCGCCAGCCACAGGCCGCCGCCGACCATGAAGCTGCCGCTGATCCTCGACAAAAGCTTGATGCGGCCCGCCGACAGCAGGCGCCCGGCGCGGCCGGCGGCCAGCGCATAGGTCGAATCCGAGAAGGCGGCGAAGATCATGGCGGTCAGGCCCATGATGGCGATCTGCAGCGAGTAGTTGCCTTGCGGCGAAATGAACTGCGGAAAGAAGGCGCCGAAGAAGATCAACGTCTTGGGGTTGCTGAGCGCCACCAGCAGGCCCTGCAGGAAGAAGCCGCCGCGCGGCTTTCTCGCTGTTCCATCGGCATTCAGCGTGCCTTTGGAACGGAACATCTGCACACCCATCCAGATCAGATAGGCGGCGCCGATCAGCCGCACCCACTCGAACCAGTGGCCCATGCCCGAGATCAGCGTGTTGAGGCCGATGCCGACGATGGCGATCATCACGGCAAGCCCGGCCTGCGTGCCGGCGACATTGGCGAGACCGGCGCGGGAGCCATGGCGGATGCTGTTGGCGATGATCAGCGTGACCGTTGGGCCCGGCACCAGGATAATGACGATGCAAGCCAGGACATAGGCGGCGTAGAGTTCCAGCGACATGATTTTTCCCCAGGAATGCCGCCGATGCGGCGCGGCTTGAGGACAATCAATGCATAGCAGCGCAGCCGGTGCAAGCCGCTACCTAGCGCCCTGCGACACGCCAGTCCGCCCGGTTCAGGCGCCGGTCTGCCAAGGCAGCGTTGCCTCATAGGCCGCCGCCGCCTTCAGCACGGCGAGGTCGCCGCGCGGCCGGCCGATCAGTTGCATGCCCATCGGTCGGCCCCTATCGTCGAAGCCGACCGGCACGTTGGCCGCCGGGCAGCCGCCCAAGGTCGCGAAGGCGGAAACCTGCATCCAGCGGTGATAGCTGTCCATTGCGCGTCCGGCGACCTCACGCGGCCAATGCGTATCGACATCGAAGGGGAAGACCTGCGCGGTCGGCAGCGCGACGAGATCATAGCGGTCGAAGATCGACAGCAGCGTGCGATGCCAGGATGTACGGGTCACGGAGGCGGCGCGGATCTGTGGCGCCGTCAGCCGCATTGCGTTCTCCACTTCCCAGATGGCTTCCGGCTTGAGCAGGCGGCGCTTCGCGGGATCGTCATAGTGGGTCTTGAGCGCACAGCCGCTGCTGGCCTGGCGCAGCGTCACGAAGGCCTGCCACAGCGCTTCGAAATCGAAATCCGGCAGCAACGGTTCAGTCGCGAAGGATGCTTCCGCAAAGCGGCCGAGTGCCGCCTCACACAGACCGAGAATGCCTGTTTCTACCGGCAGATGACCGCCGAGGTCACCGAGCCAGGCGATGCGGCCACCAGTTGCCGGTATTCCAAGCCCTTCGAGGAACGAGCCGGGTTTCTCGTAGGACAATGGCGCGTGCGGGTGGTAACCGGCCTGCACATCGAGCAGCAGGGCCATATCACGAACGTTGCGGCCCATCGGCCCGTCGACGCCCATCTGCGCATGGAAGACTTCGAAATCGGGTCCGCCGGGAACAAGTCCTTGCGACGGGCGGAAGCCAAAAACATTGTTCCAGGCGGCCGGGTTGCGCAGCGAGCCGCCGAAGTCGCTGCCATCGGCGACGGGCACCATGTCGAGCGCCAGGGCCACCGCCGCGCCACCGCTCGAGCCGCCGGCGGTCAGGGCCGGATCGAAGGCGTTCAGCGTCGGCCCGAACACGGCGTTGTAGGTGTTGGAGCCGAGCCCGAATTCGGGGACGTTGGTCTTTCCGATGATGATGGCGCCGGCATTGCGGATACGCTCGACGAAGAAATCGTCTTCCTGCGGCACGAAATCGGCGAAGATCGGCGAGCCGAAGGAGGTCCTGAGGCCCGTGGTCGAGGCGAGATCCTTGATGGCGATCGGCAGGCCGAAGAGCGGACCTGCCGCTTCGGCTCGCGACAGGCTGGCATCGGCCGCATCGGCTTCGCGCAGGATATCGGCGCGATCGCGCAAGGAGACGATGGCGTTGACCAGCGGATTGACCGCCTCGATGCGATCGAGGAATGCCGCCACCACCTCGCGCACGGAAAGCTCTCTCTCCCGGATCGCGCCGGCGAGTTCGACAGCGGACAGGCGGCAGATGTCGCTTGCCGGCGGCACGGCATGTTTCGTTTGCGGACGCAGCATTTTAATGGGTTTCCTGCAGCGCCTGATCGACGTCTTTGGCGAGCGGGATCGCCGGTTGGGCGCCAGGCTTCAGGCAGGCCAGCGAACCGGCCGCGCCGGCGCGCGCCAGCGCCTGTTCGAGCGCGAGGCCCGACGACAGGCTGGCAGCGAAATAGCCGCAGAACGTGTCGCCGGCGCCGACCGTGTCGACAGGGGTTATCTTGCGCGCAGCAACGGCCAGGAACTCGGTCGGTGTCGCCGCCATCACGCCGTCGCCGCCGAGCGTGACGACGGCGGTGCGGCCGGTCTTTCCGGCAAAGTCGCGCATGCGGGCCGCCCGGTCGCGGCCTTGCAGCGACAGCGCTTCGCCATAGAGGTCGAACTCGGTTTCGTTGGCGACGACATAGTCCGCCTTGCCGAGAAAGCCGGCTGCCTGCCCCTGGAAAGGCGCCGTGTTGAGCACGGTGATGGCGCCGGCCACCCTTGCCTGGTCGAGGGCGGCATCGACGGTGGCCAGCGGAATCTCATTTTGCAGCAGCACGACGTCGCCTTTTTTCAGAAAGGCCTTGGAGAGATCGCCTGGCACCACGGAAGCGTTGGCGCCCGGCACCACGGCGATGATGTTTTCGCCGTCGTCGGCGACCATGATCAGTGCCGTGCCGGTCGAGGCGTGAGTCTCGGCAACGCCGGACAGGTCGACCTTGCCGTCGCGCAGCAAGGCCAGTGCCTCGGCTGCGAAGCTGTCCCTGCCGACGGCGCCGACCATGCGCACCGAGGCGCCGGCGCGTGCGGCGGCCAGTGCCTGGTTAGCGCCCTTGCCCCCGGGCGCGGTGGTGAAGGCTGAGCCGCCCACCGTCTCGCCGGGGCTCGGCAAGCGGTCGACCTTGGCGATAAGGTCGAGGTTGATCGAGCCGATGACGATAATCAAGCAGGGCCTCCTGGCAACGCAAATTCAAAATATCGGAGCGTCTTCGTGCGTCCGGGCGAACGCAGATCGTTCCGATTGCGTGAAAGCTAACCTGTAAGGCCGCGGCTTGCCAGACCACGCGCATGGTCCAGTCCGATTTGAGGTGTCGTGGCCTTATTCGCAGCGCACGGTGACCGTGCCCTGATAGTTGCCGGCGGGAAAGATACCGCTCGACTTGGTGGCGGTGAGGTCGACCTGCATCGCGTGGGTGCCGTTGGCAACCCTTTGCGGCACACTTCCGTTGACATCGACCCCCGAGCCATCGAGGCGGAAGACTGAAGCGAAGATCACGTTGGTGCCGCCGCCGCTCGGTGCGGAGGAGAATGCGGCAGGCGCCGGCGCCGAAACCGAATAGCAGTCAAGCAGGTTAAGTATCGAGCACAACAGGGAACTTGCCACCACGGTGGCGCTGGCGCTCGATCCGCCTGCCTGTTTGGAGCTCAGTATGCTGATGGCGGGATTGGCCTTCATCGTTCCGGACGCCCCGACCATGATGGTGCAGGTGCCGATGATCGCCGCCTGCACCGGAAGGCAGGAACCGGCAAGTGCAGCCATCGCAAACAGCGCGCGGCTACTGCTTCTTCTTTTTCTTGCCATCGCCATTTCCGGTCCTGATGCTCCAGCCTTCATTGGCCCACCCCGGTGACGCGGCCGTGGAAGCGCTGGCGGCCACGCTCGCCGTCTGGCCGTCGGCGCCGAGGCCCATTTTGAGGAGCTTCAGTTCCAACTGCAGGCGCTCGACCTCAAGCTCATAGAGACGGCTGCAATCGACGCGCTTCGGCGTACGCCCGATCGGGATCACCACCCGGCCGTAAGTGGCGACATCATTGTCGGACTGGCTGTTGCCTCTGATAACGCCGAGATCGACATAGGCCCCGGAGCCGGAGACGGCGGAACGGCATGTGGTGCCGTCCGCGGCACGGACCTCGTCCTGACCCTGGGGCAAGGTGACACCGGGCAGGTTGAAGCCGCTCTCATTCTGGTTGAGGTTGTAGACGTCCTCGGCCCCGGCCGGCGAGGCACCCGCCCAAGCAGCCGCGAGCGCCAGTGTCAGGACTTGCGGCGCCCAAAGAACTTTCCGCATATCTGTGCCCTTATCTGCGTCTGTTGATCGGGAAAGGGGATGCTTTCGGTACAGATACGCACTTTACGCTCGGCCGCGCCGTCAAAGGGCACGACCACAAGGACAGAACGGGAAGCCTGGGAAGCCAGCTGGAAGACATTTGGAGAGATTCTGGCATCTACCGGCTGAAAATCCTGATCGTAGACGTGGATTTCGACCCGGATCTTCCGGTCGTAGGGATTGGCAGGGAAGATGCGGACCGCGAAGACGTCGGTGAAGCTGTTGATCTCGCCACGCATCGGCGACATCGATTGGGCCTTGGCGGCAATGGGCGCCAATCCGACGGCCAATGCCGTCGCCAGGATTCGAACATGTTTCAACGACCCCTCCTTCGCTGCGCGTCATTCGCAGCGCAGCGTTACCGTTGCCTGATAATTGCCGTTGGCGAAGCGATTGCTGCCGCCTTTGGTTCCGGCGAGGTGAACCGAGACGAGGTCGGCGCCGGGTGTGGTGATGCTGGTTGCCGAGCCGGTCTCGACGATGGCATGCGCGCCGGTGGCGGAGTAGGTCGGCGTCCAGGTCGTCGACGTGCTGTCTGCCGATGGCACCGTCATGGTGGTGACCGGATCGACGCTGAGCGACACACCTCCGGTCGTCGTCAGCGTCACGGTCCCAGCCGAGCCGCCGCTGTTGTGGGAACTGAGGGACTGGAGATCGGGGCTGGCCGTCATCGTGCCGTTGGTGGCAACGACAAGCGTGCAGGTGGGCGCGATCGTGCCATTGAAGATGACATTCTGTGTCGCGGCCAACGCGGCCTCGTCGATGCTGGCAACCAGCAGAGCTGCGCCGCAGGCGGCGCGAAACAATGTCATCGGGACCTCCTATCAAGCCGGATCGTCCGGATTAATATGAGGGCATCATCACTTTATCGTGGTTAATTTAGAGTTACCTAAAATAACGGCTTAAAATAACAACTACAGGGACCGCAGGTTGCCCTCGGTTGCAACGGCAGAAACCACAGTCTAAATCGCGCTTATACTTAATAAGGCCGATATAGCCATGTTTTCCTTCGCAATATCGAGGAAAATCGATATTACGATACCTGCCCGGCTTCCCAGCCCAGAATGGCGCGCTTGCGGGTCAGGCCCCAGTGATAGCCGGTGAGATCGCCTGATTTACCGATGGCGCGGTGACAAGGCACCACGAAAGAGAGCGGATTGGCGCCGTTGGCCGCACCGACCGCACGGCTGGCGGACGGTGCGCCGATGCTGGCCGCGATCGAGGAATAGGTGCGGGCCTTACCCATCGGGATCTTGAGCAGCGCCTCCCAGACGCGAACCTGGAAGTCGGTGCCGATCATGACGACATGCAGCGGCTGGTCGGGGCGCCACAGCGTCGGGTCGAAGATACGGGCGGCATAGGGACCGGTAGCAGTCATGTCCTCGACATAGATGGCGTTCGGCCAGCGGCTGGACATGTCGGCGAAGGCGGCGCGTTCCTCGCCGGGGTCGCTGAAGGCGAGGCCGGCGAGCCCGCGCTCGGTGGCCATGATCAGGGCGGTGCCGAATGGCGAGGAATGGAAGCCGTAGCGGATGGTGAGCCCGGCGCCGCGTGTCTTGTAGTCGCCCGGCGACATCGCCTCATGGGTGACGAACAGGTCATGCAGCCGGCCCGGGCCGGACATGCCCAGTTCGAACGAGGTCTCGAGCAGCGGCATGCCGGAATCGAGCAGCCTGCGCGCATGGTCCAGCGTCACCGCCTGCAGGAAGGCCTTGGGCGACAGGCCGGCCCAGCGGGTGAAGAGTTTTTGCAGGCCGGTCGGAGTCTCGCCAACCTCCTCGGCCAGTTCTTCAAGGGAAGGCTGATCGCGATAGTCGAGACTGATCTTCTCGATGGCACGGCGCACGATTTCGTAGTCGCTGCCTTCAGGCGTGATGTCCTTTTTGAGGACCGCGGTGTGTGTGCTCATGGAACTGTCTCCTTGAGCCGGAATATCGCCCCTCGGGGCGTCGATCGCCACCCGAAACTTGCCTTCCTGCGGCGCATACCCAGATAGGCACGGGATTCGAGCCCAGGAACCGCTCGTGGCTGGCTCAGCGTGCCTTGGCGGTCGCCAGCGCCCGCGAAAAGGCGGTGGCAAAACTCTCGCGGGAATCGGGGTCCAGGAACGATCCGATCGGCACGTTCTGCCCTTGGCCTTCCACCGTCATCCCTGTGATGCCGATCTCGGCGTGACGGGCCACCGAAAACCGCGCCCAGAACGGATTGAAGCGATGCGCCTCCGATTTCCCCGAGGGGGCGGTCTTGCGGATGTCGAGGCTGGTGCGCGAGACCGAGACTTCCTCGCGTGCGCGAGCGGCACGATAGTTGATGCGAAAGGCGATGTAGACGGCGACCACGTCGAGGCCGAAGAAGCCGAACACCGGCCAGGCGCCGCGCGACAGGAAAACCGCGCCTGTCACCAGCCAGCCGAACAGCAGCGCGCCCATCAGGATGAAGAAGCCTGTCCGGCCCAGAGACCGGTGCGGGGTGAGTAGCGCCTGAAAGAATGGCTCGTCGGCCTGAAACGAGGCGTTTGTGTCGCTCATGAGGGGATATTATAGGAGGGAAATGGCAAGCCCCAAGTCCAAAGATTCTTCCCTGTCCAAAAAAGAGTTGTTGCCCGCACGACGCAATGGGTCGAACGTCAAGCCACGCCCGCGGCCGGTGCGGAGCTCGTCGCGTTACAGCCCGGCCGAAGTGCACGAGATATTCCGGCGCTTTTCCGTCCAGCGGCCCGAGCCGAAGGGCGAGCTCGAACATGTCAACGCCTTCACGCTGTTGGTCGCGGTGGTGCTGTCGGCGCAAGCGACGGATGCCGGCGTCAACAAGGCGACGCGGGCGCTGTTCAAGGCCGCCGATACGCCGCACAAGATGCTGGCGCTGGGGGAGGCAAGGGTCGGCGAATATATCCGCACCATCGGGCTGTGGCGCAACAAGGCGAAGAATGTGATTGCGCTGTCGCAGGCGCTGATCCGCGACCATGGCGGCGAGGTACCCGACAGTCGCGATGAATTGGTCAAGCTGCCCGGGGTCGGGCGCAAGACCGCCAATGTCGTGCTCAACATGGCCTTCGGCCAGCACACGATGGCGGTCGACACGCACATTCTCCGTATCGGCAACCGGCTCGGATTGGCGCCCGGCAAGACGCCGGAACAGGTCGAGCAAGGATTGTTGAAGATCATTCCGGACGAATATATGCGCCATGCACATCACTGGCTGATCCTGCATGGCCGCTACGTCTGCAAGGCGCGCAAGCCGGATTGCCCGGCCTGCGTCATCGCCGACATCTGCAAGGCCGAGGTCAAGACGACCGATGTGCCGGCACCGCTGGTGCCGATCGCACCGCTCGACCCTGTCGAAGAGATCCAGGACCGAAGCGGAACGACGGCGTAATTCAACTCTCCTCCACAAACACCTCTTCGCGCTTTTTCCTGACCGCCGGCAGGAAGACGACGGCGAGCACGGCGAGCGCGATGAGGAGCAGGCCGGCGCTGATCGGTCTGGTCAAGAAGGTGCTCGGGTCGCCGCGCGAGAGGATCATGGCGCGGCGCAGGTTTTCCTCGAGCAGCGGGCCGAGCACGAAGCCGAGCAGCAGCGGCGCCGGTTCGCAGCGCAGCTTGGTCAGGAGATAGCCGAGGAAGCCGAAGAAGGCGACGGCATAGAGGTCGTAGACGTTGCTGTTGACGCTGTAGACGCCGATCGAGCAGAACGCCATGATGATCGGGAAAAGCACGTAATAGGGGATCGTCAGCAACTTCACCCAAAGCCCGATCAGCGGCAGGTTGAGGACGATCAGCATCAGATTGCCGATCCACATCGAGGCGATGATGCCCCAGAACAGCGCCGGCTGTTCGGTCGCAACATTGGGGCCGGGCACGATGCCCTGGATGATCATTGCGCCGATCATCAGCGCCATGACCGGGTTGGCTGGAATGCCGAGCGTCAGCATCGGGATAAAGGAGGTCTGCGCACCGGCATTGTTGGCCGATTCCGGTCCGGCGACGCCTTCGATGGCGCCCTTGCCGAACTCCTGCGGGTTTTTCGAGACGCGTTTTTCGACCGTGTATGACGCAAAAGCTGCCAGGATCGCGCCGCCTCCCGGCAGGATGCCGAGCGCCGAACCGATGATCGTTCCGCGCACGATGGGCGCTGCCATGCGCCGAAAGTCCTCGCGGGTCGGCATAAGGCCGGTGACCTTGCGGATCATCACGGAACGCTCATCCTCGTTTTCGAGGTTGCGCAGGATCTCGGCGACGCCAAAGACGCCGACCGCCACCGCAACGAAATTCAAGCCGTCGGCATATTCCCGGATTCCAAGCGTGAAGCGCGGCGTGCCGGTGTAGATGTCGGTGCCGACAATGCCGAGCAGAAGGCCGAGCACGACCATGGCCAGCGCCTTGACGATAGAGCCGTGGGCGAGTGCGACGGACGAAACCAAGCCGACGATCATCAGCGAAAAATACTCGGCCGCGCCGAATTTCAGCGCGATCGCCGTCAGCGGCGGGGCAAAGATGGCGACGAGGAACGTCGACACCGTGCCGGCAAAGAACGA
>NZ_RZTF01000350.1:2597-6751 GCF_004023175.1 Mesorhizobium sp. M7A.F.Ca.MR.362.00.0.0 | reverse complement strand
ACATCGCCGCAATGCCGGGCTGGAAGCGCGGTCTCGGCGAGCGCCTCGACGCGCTCATTGTGCGCAACGTGCCTGACATTCGCAAGGCCGTGCGATGGAACTCGCCCTTCTACGGCGTCGAGGGCCAGGGCTGGTTCGTGAGTTTCCATGTCTTCACCCACTATTTGAAAGTGACCTTCTTCAGCGGCACGTCGTTGCGGCCGATTCCGCCTGGCGGCACGGCCAAGAGCAAGGATGTGCGCTGGATCGACATCCGCGAAGACGGTCAGTTCGATGAGGCGAGGATGGTGGAATGGATCAAGCAGGCCGCGGCCCTGCCCGGCTGGATCCCGTAATGACCGACTATGACAGAGGAAAAAGAGCAATGAAGATCAAGCTGACCAGCGTGTATGTGGACAACCAGGAAAACGCACTGCGCTTCTACACCGACGTGCTGGGCTTCACCAAAAAGGCTGATTTCAGCAACGGGCCTTATCGCTGGCTGACCGTTGCCTCGGCTGAAGAGCCTGATGGAACCGAGCTGCAGCTCGCGCTCAACGACAACCCGGCCGCCAAGGCCTATCAGGAAGCCATCTTCAAGCAGGGCCAGCCTGCGGTCATGTTCTTCACCGACGACGTCAAGGGCGATTATGAGCGTATCAGGGCGAAGGGCGGCGCGTTTATCAAGCCGCCGACCGAGGTGACCGGCTCGACCATCGCCCAGCTGAACGACAGCTGCGGCAACCTCGTTCAGATCACCCAGCTAGCGCGCTGGTAACGGGCGGCGGTTGAAACGCGTCGAGGCACAGGAGATACCCGATGACCCCCTCGCAACAGATCGACCAGCTGATCGCCGGCCTCACCGATTGGCGCGGCGAGACGCTCGCCAGCATCCGCAAGACCATCCTTGCAGCCGACCCGGACATCGTCGAGGAGTGGAAGTGGATGGGCAGCCCGGTATGGTGCCTCGACGGCAACATCGTGGTCGGCAACGCCCACAAGGACAAGGTGAAGCTGACCTTTTCCCATGGCGCCAGCCTGCCGGACCCCGACAATCTGTTTAACAACGGTTTTGGCGGCAAGGTGTGGCGGGCTATCGATGTGTTCGAGGGCGACACGCTCAATGAGGGCGCTTTAAAAGAGCTCATCCGTGCGGCCATCGATTACAACCACGCCAAAAAGAAGAAAGCGCCGGCGGCTAGGCGGGCAAAGCCACAGAAATAAAGTCTATGAAGCTCGTCGGCGCGTTTGGCCTATGCCGCCTGCCCCGCCACCCAGCCCGACGACCATGCCCACTGGAAATTATAGCCGCCCAGCCAACCCGTGACATCGACGACTTCGCCGATGAAAAACAGGCCCGGCACAGATTTGGCCTGCATCGTCTTCTGGTCCAGCCCGTTGGTGTCGACCCCACCCAGTGTCACTTCGGCGGTGCGGTAGCCCTCCGAGCCGGCAGGCTTGATGCGCCAGTTATTGACTGCGGCAGCTATGGTTTTGATCTGGCCATCGGAAAGATCGGCAAGGTTACCGTCGATCCCGGTGCGCTCGGCGATTGACTGAGCCAGCCGCTTCGGCAGATGATTTGCCAGCACCGTCTGCACCGCCTGCCGTCCATTGCTTCGCTTGGCCACCCGAATGAGGTCAGCCACGTCAACTCCCGGCAGCATGGCGATGCGGATTTCATCGCCTTCGCGCCAATAGGACGAGATCTGCAGGATGGACGGCCCACTGACGCCGCGATGCGTGAACAGCATCGCTTCGGAGAAGCGCGTCTTGCCGCAGGCGACTTCCGCGTCGACGGCGTTGCCGGCCAGCGGCGCCAGCCGCTCGAGCGTGTTTGCGTCGAAAGTCAGCGGAACCAGCGCCGGCCGCGTTTCGACAACAGCAAGGCCGAACCGTTCGGCAAGCTCATAGCCGAAACCGGTCGCCCCCATCTTGGGGATCGACTTGCCGCCACAGGCCATGACCAGCGACTGGCAAGTAACCAAGCCTGTGGAGAGGGTGAGCGCAAACCCCTCCACGGTTTTGCGGACATCCTCAACGCTGGTCGAGAGCGCCAGCTCCACGCCCCTGCCCTGCATTTCCGAGACCAGCATGTCGATGATCTGGCGCGCCGAGCCGTCGCAAAACAGCTGCCCCAACGTCTTCTCGTGATAGGCAATGCGGTGGCGTTCGACGAGGGCGATGAAATCGCGCTGTGTGTAGCGACTGAGCGCCGAAATGCAGAAATGCGGATTGCCCGACAGAAAATTCTTCGGGCTGGCATGGATGTTGGTGAAATTGCACCGGCCGCCGCCGGAGATGCGGATCTTCTCGCCAGGCGCCGCCGCATGATCGAGGATCAGCACCGAACGGCCGCGCTTGGCCGTCTCCGCGGCGCACATCATTCCGGCGGCACCCGCGCCGATGATCACGACATCATAAGATTGCATCAGGCTACTCGTTCCCGCTCGACCGGCTCATTTGGGGCGCGCCACTTGCGCTGCCTGGTACCACTTTGGTCCGATGGTTTTCTAACAATCCCGTCCCAGCAGCCTGGTGATCTGGGGGGTGACGATTGTGGTGAACAACCCGGGATCGCTGAAAGCCCTTGCGGACAGCATTGCCCCATGAACCGATGCCATCAGCATCTGGGCCTCCTCCTCCGGCCGATTGTTCAAGCGGAACAAGTCCTGCTCCATTCCAGCCCGCAGCACCGACGTAAGCCATTCCGCGAGATTTTGGAAATGGGCACGAACGCGTGATGCGACCTCTTCCGGCAGCATCTGCATCTCGCCGGCGAGCATCGCGCAGACGCAGAAGGACGGCGAGGCATCGCGAATGCATGTCCGCCAATAGTTCAGATAGGACTGCAGTTGTTCAGCAGGGCTTGAGAGTTCTCCCCGGAGAGATTCCAAACCCGCTTCGGCCTGCCGCCTGTAACGATCCACCAGCACCGAAACCAGCTCGGCCTTCGTCGGAAAGTGATGGTGGATACTCGCCTTCCTGATGCCGATGGCAGCCGAGATATCGGCATAGCTGAACCCGTTGTAGCCTCCCGCGACGATAAGAGACTGCGCGACATCGAGAATCTTTTCTGAAGTCGAAGCCATTGATTTCATATCGCTGCCTACCTTCTGGTAGGCAAATAGTCAACGTTGTGCATCGTTCCCGATTCTCACAGGGACGTGTCCGGACATCGGGTTGACTCAAAGGCTTTGCCTACCTACTGATAGGTAGACAGCAATAAGGAAACCTGCCGATGCAAAACCAATCTTTCACCCAGTCCGGATGGCTACGATCCTATTATTTCGCACGCGCCATATTTTCTATCGCCTGGGTTGCTGCCGCCATCCTATTCAACGGGCAACCCGGTCCCACCGCGCTTCTGCTCGTCATCTACCCCGCATGGGACGCCCTCGCCAATCTGGTCGACGCCAGGGTAAATGGCGGCCTGAAGGCCAACTCGTCCCAGGCATTGAATGTCGTGGTCAGCCTGATAACGACGCTCGCCGTCATCGTGGCGGTCGCCAACAGCATGTATGCCGTTCTGGCCGTGTTTGGGGTTTGGGCGATCCTCTCAGGCCTGCTGCAACTGAACACGGGACTAAAGCGTTGGCGCTACCAAGGCGCACAATGGGCGATGATCCTGAGTGGTGCGCAGTCGGCCCTCGCTGGCGGCTTCATGATCAGCCGATCCCTCGGCACGGCTGCGCCGACGATTCTGGACATCGCCCCTTATGCCGGGTTCGGCGCGTTTTACTTTCTGCTTTCCGCAATTTGGCTTGTCGTCGCAGCCTCTCGCAAGGCAAACGCCTAGGCGCAGCCTGATCCGGCGGCGGCAAGGTGAACAACATCTGCCGCCGTCGAAAGGGCAAGCATCGCTCACCCTTTGCCGCATCGGCTGCCGTTCTGGTTCAAAGACGCGTAGCGTCCTGCTCAGGGGCGCGACCGCTGACCTTAGATCAGCGTCTCGGCGAACAACGTCGTCAGCCGCTTCCAATGGCGTTCGGCACCCGCGGCATTGAAAACGCTATGATCGGGCACGCACCAGCCATGCGCCATGCCGGCATAGTTCTCGATCACGTGGTCGACTTCCGCAACCCGAAGCGCCTCGGCCAGCCGCGCCGACTGTTCCGGCGGAAAACTCCTGTCGACACCGGATGTGCCGACATAGACGCGCGCCTTGATGGAGG
>NZ_RZTF01000350.1:0-2587 GCF_004023175.1 Mesorhizobium sp. M7A.F.Ca.MR.362.00.0.0 | reverse complement strand
GCCTTGCGATGCGGGCTGTCGGCGGCGTCGCTGGCGAGATTGCCGCCATGGACGCTGGCGGCCGCTTTTATCCGTTCGGGATAGGTTGCAGCCGCATTCAATGATCGACCGCCGCCCATGCAATAGCCGACGGTGCCGATCGGCCCGGTGATGCCCTCGGCAGCAAGCGCATCGAGGAACGCGCCGCTGTCGCTGATGGTCATGTCCTGCGTCGTGCCGGTGACCAGCGCCATCAGCGGGATTTTGGTCTTTTCCTCGGCGAAGGCGGTCTTGGCGTCGAAGGGCCCGTAAGGCGCATTGCGGTAGAACAGGTCCGGCACCAGCACCGCATAACCTTCATTCGCCAGCCGCTCGGCCATACTGTCGAGCGCCGGCCGCGGACCGAAGGCGTCCTGATAGAGAATGACGCCGGCCTTGGCAGGAGACGCGTTTGCCGAGCGGAAAAGCCCGGCATTGGCAACACCATCCCTGGTCTTGATCTGAAGGTCGTGTTTCGTCATCGCCCGCTCCGTTCGACTGATGCGCGATACATAGCCGCGCAAGCCTATACGGCAAGGCGTTCCCTGAACCCGGCAGTCAACATTTCGTGCAGGATTGCGTGACGCTATTGCTCGCCTTCTCGCACGGTCCGTGCACCCACATGCAGCGCGCGGCCGGCACCGAGCCCCATAATGGCTACGCCAAGACCGAGCACGACGAACAGGAACGCCGTTCCCGAAAAACTGCCGGTCCAGTCGCGGATCAGGCCCACCAGCAGCGGCCCGAAGGCCGCCAGCACATAGCCGACGCCTTGCGCCATGCCTGAAAGATGCGCGGCGACATGCGAATCCGGCGAACGCAGCACGATCAAGCTCATGGCAGCCGCGATCAGGCCACCCTGCCCGATGCCTTGCAGGATTGCCCAGAACAGCACCGTCGAGGTCGGAGCAAAGAGAATGCCGAGCAGCGCGATCACCGCGGTGGCAACGAGCGCCACATTGATGCCGCGCTGGTCCTTCAACCGCATCGCAAAGGACGGCACGGCGAGACAGGTGATGACCTGCGCCATCACCGACACCGAAACCAGGGCGCCGGCAGCGGCCGCATCGAAGCCACGCTCGCGCAGGATCGGCGCCAGCCAGCCGAAGATGCAATAGGCAAGTGCCGACTGGAGGCCCATGAACAGCGTCACCTGCCAGGCCAGGCGATCGCGCCAGAGACCGACGACGCGAAAGCCGCGATGATTGACCTGCCGACGGCTGCCCAGCGCTTGCGGAATCCAGATCAAAAGCACGACTAGTGTGGGCACCGCCCAGGCAGCAAGTGCCCCGGACCATGAACCGGTGACAAAATGTTCGATCGGCAGCGTGAAGCCGGCGGCGGCGGCCGAGCCGGCGCAGAGCGCCATGGTGTAGAGCCCGGTCATGACGGCGGCCCTGTCGGCGAAATCGCGCTTCACCAGGCCTGGCAGCAGCACATTGCCGATGGCAATGGCGGCGCCGGCCAGGAAGGTCGCGACAAAAAGCAGGGGAATCGTACCGAACCAGCGCAGGCCGGTTCCCAGCACCAGCAAGGCGAGCGCCCCGAGCAAGGTGCGCTCGGCTCCATAGCGCTGCGCAAGCCTTGGCGCGAAGGGCGCGAACAGGCCGAGGCACAGGACGGGCAGCGTCGTCAGCAGGCTGGCGCCCGTCGTCGACAGCCCGGTTGCCTGCATCACCTCGGGCAACAGCACCGACAGGCTCGAAAACAACGGCCGCAGACTGAAGGCGATCAGCACAAGGCTCGCGCCAAGCACGAGGCGCGCGGCACGGCTGCGCAGTTCAGGCGGCTGCGGTACGGGCAGGCTGTCGACTTCCGCGTCGATGAGTTCCAGACCCTTGATGACCTCGGCCTTCGGGTCAGGCTGACGAAAACTCTGGTTCATTGCGAAAGCAGTCTTTCAAGTTGGGCAAGCACCGGCGCCATAAAGGCGCGGACGGCGGCAACCGCGCGCTCGGGATCGCTCGCGGCAATGGCGTCGACGATTGCCGCATGCGCCTGGTGGTCCGGTTCGGGCAGATCGCCGTCGATGGTGGCATGGATGGTCTCGGTAATGGCGGCGGTGAAGAAGTCGTAGAGCTCCATCATCGCCCTGTTGCCGGACGCCGCGACGACGGATTTGTGGAAGGCGAGATCGCGGTGGATGAAGCCTTCGCTTCCGCCTTCGGCGACAGTGCCGCGCGCGGCAAGCAATTGCCGCATCCGATCGAGGTCGGCTGGCGTGTGGCGCAAGGCAGCGAGCCGTGCGGCCTCGAGGTCCAGCGCAGCCCGCGCCTCCCACTGATCGCGCAGGCCGCTGCGCTTGACCCGGTCGAGCGCGGCAGAAGTATCGACGGCAGAGCGCACATAGGTGCCCGAGCCCTGGCGCGTATCCAGCAATCCCTGCGAGACCAGCACCCGCACCGCCTCGCGCACTGTGCCGCGGCTGACCGACAGAAGGTCAGTCAGGGCTGCCTCATTGGGAATACGTTCGCCAACGCCCCAGCGGCCGCTGACGATCTCGGCACGCAGGCTGCTGGTGGCGCTGTCGGTGAGATTGGTTCTGGTGGCGGGTTGCATCGGCCTATTC
>NZ_RZTF01000349.1:4910-6752 GCF_004023175.1 Mesorhizobium sp. M7A.F.Ca.MR.362.00.0.0 | reverse complement strand
GCGTCGCCGACAGCACCATCATGAAGGTGGCGGTGACATAGACGTCGCCGACAGCCATGGAGCCGACGATCGCCGGGCCGACCGTCGGCAGCGCGAAGATGATCGCGGTCTCGATCTCGCCGGTCAGCATATAGGGCAGCACCACACCCTGATACATGATGAGCGGATGCAGCGCGTTGGGCACGGCGTGGCGCATGACGACGGCGGCACCCGTCAGCCCCTTGGCCCTGGCCGTCTCGACATATTGCGCGTTCAGCGTATCGAGCAGATTGCCGCGCATGACGCGCATATTGTAGGCGAGGCCGCCGAAAGTCGCGATCGCCACCACCGGCCAGACATGCTTGACCAGGTCGACGAATTTGGCCCACGACCACGGCGCGCCACCATATTGCGGCGAGAAGAATGAGCCGATCTCCGACACGTTGAACTGGAACACCAGGAGATAGACGATGATCAGCGCCATCAGGAAGCGCGGCACCGTCATGCCGAGGAAGGAGATGGCCGACAGTGTCGAGTCGATCCAGGTGTATTGCCTTGTCGCCGCCCATATGCCGAATGTGATGCCCAGCACCGAGGCCAGCAGATGGCAGACCAGCGCCAGGAGAAGGGTGCGCGGCAGGCGCTCTCCGACCACGTCGGCGACCGGTTTGTTGTAGTACAGGCTGTAGCCGAAATCGCCGCGGGTGACGATGCCACCGATCCAGTTGAGATACTGGAGAGGCAGCGGCTTATCGAGACCATGCTCGATGCGATAGGCCTTTGCCTGCGCGTCGGCCTCGGCGAAGGAGGCTCCACCCTGGTTGATCGCCTGCGAGCGGATGTAGTCGGCATAATCGCCCGGCGGCGCCTGGATGATGGCAAAGGTGGCCAGGCTCAAAATGGCGAGGACCGGGATTGCCGACGCTATGCGCGTGAGCAGGAATCGCAGCATGGACGGTTCGTTTCCTTGTCTCGCCGATCGCGCCCTTGGTTGCGTCCGGAGGTCTCTCAGTCAGGGAGGTAAACCTAATTCATCGGCCCCTTCTCTCCGGGTTTGCCGGGCAACTCCTCGGGGAACAATTCGTATTTCGCCTGCTTGTCGGCCGCGACAAAGACCCTTTCGCGGATGATCGAATCTTCGGCCCAGTTGAACATGAAGATCGGCGTGCCCTGCGGAATGTTCGAGAAGCGCTTGTTGACGATCAGCGCGCCGGGATATTCCGTCAGGCCGACATTGTAGACGTGCTCCGTCGAGATCTTCTGGAATTGTTTCATCAGGCTGGCACGCTGGTCGTTGTCCTGCGTCGAGACGAACTTGTTGACGATATCGACGAGATCCTTTTCGAACGGCATCACATCGACCTCGCCGTTCTCCGGCGCCCGATGGTCCCAGCTGGTGCGCGGGCCGACCGGGGCAAGCTGCACGGTGTTCTGCACCACCGACGTCAGTTCCTGTTCGTTGCGCCGGACCAGCCAATCGAAGCGGCCCGAATATTGGGAAGCGTCGCGCTGGGTGCCGTTGAGACCATTGAGCACGACCCGAAGCCCGAGCTTTTCCATCTGGGCGACGACGCCTTCGGCAAGGCTCTTGTCGGTCGTGTAGTCGTTGTTGACCAGCATCACGATCTCGACATTCTTGCCGCCGGCGGTACCGGAAGGGAAATTCACGAAGCCGTCGCCATCCGTATCCTTGAGGCCGGCCTTGGCGAGTTCCGCCTTGGCGCCGTAGAGGTCGAAGGGGTAGTAGACCGTCGAAGCGCGGTCGTAGAAGCTGGTTCCTGACGACAGGCCGCCGGGATAGATGGCGGTGAACGGCCCCTTGACCAGCGAGTCACCGAGCGCCTTGCGGTCGAGCGCCATGGT
>NZ_RZTF01000349.1:0-4900 GCF_004023175.1 Mesorhizobium sp. M7A.F.Ca.MR.362.00.0.0 | reverse complement strand
CGGCCTTGCGGAAATCCTCGTTGCGGTTCAGCTCGCGGATCGCCTGGCCGCGTTCGTCCGGATTGCCCCAGCCATTGGCGGAAAAATTAAAGCGCAGATTGTAGCCGATGAGCCGCGGGCCGAAAGCAAGACGGGCCGGTGCGTTCGCCTCTGCCGCACGCTTCAGCGAGGCGACGAAGTTTTCCGGCTGCTCCAGATTGGAGAAGTCGGCCGCGCCGGCGACCGCCTGGACGTCGCGATCGGCCCAGGTCGACAGCTTGTAGTGCAGTTCGTTGAGATAGGGCAGCTGGTTACCCTTCTCGTCGACCTTCCAGTAATAGGGATTGCGGCGCATGACGATGATGTCGTCCGGCCGGTATTCGACCGGGACCCAGCCACCCATCACCGGCATGTTCATGAATTCCGGCGGGAAGGCATTCTTGAACTGATCGTAGGTGTTCTTCGAGTATTTCGGATGCTGCGGCTTCAGGATGTGCGCGGGGCCAGGACAGAAAGTGCCGTAGGCCATGGCGTACAGGTACTGCTTCGGGAAGGCATCCTTGAAGGTCCATTCGACGGTGTAGTCGTCGATCTTCTTCAGCGTCGTGCCGACGCCGAAGGTTTCCGGCGTGGCGCCGTTCAGCGGCGAGACGTTGGGATCGACCACCTCGTCGTCCCAGTAGAACATGACGTCGTCTGCATTGAACGGCACGCCGTCCGACCACTTCGCTCCTTCGATGAGGTGCATGGTCAGCTTGTGGCCATCGCTCGACCAATCCCAGCTCCTGGCCAGGTTCGGTAGCGGCTCGGTGTCCTTGGCCTCGACCTGGAACAGCGGGGCGGTGCGCGTCAGGCATTCGGAGAGGCCGATGTCGATGCCGCCCCAGCCTTGCGTCTGACCGGCGCCGTAGTTCCAGCCTTCCGGCCGCCCGCCGATGACGTGGCGCATCGTATCGCCATAGACGCCGATGCCGTCCTGCATGTTGCCCGTCTTGTAGACCAGCGGCTCCTTCGGCAGCCTGTCTTTTACCGGCGGCAGCTTGCCGGTCTTGACGTATTTCTCGGTGACCCAGTCGGGCTCGTGATATTCGGGGAGCGCCTTGAACTCCAGGATCGAGTCTCGCGCGACATAGTTGATCTTGCCTTCGGCGGGAAACGGTGTCGGCGCCGGCGGAACCGTCGGTTCGGAAGCGTAAGCACCGAGTGCCGAGACCGAGACGCTCAGCGTCAGTCCGGCAGCAAGGCCGATATTGCGGAAATTCCTCACGGTCTCTCTCCCTCTTGTTTGTCCGGAGCGTTTGCACCCGCTCCGCCTCTCCTCGAATTCAAACGGTGTCGTGGCAGTGGATCCGCCTCCCCTGGATCCACCATCACCGCATGAATTTCCAGCCGGCCCGTCTCAGCCGGCCCGTCTCTGCCGGCTCGTCTCAGCCGGCTTGCTTCAGCGCGGCTTTTTCGGCGCGTAATTCCTCGATCGAGCGAACGCTGCGCCGTGCGGCGCCCGCCCACTCGCGGGTCTTCACCTGGGATGTCGACAGCCGCTCCCTGGCCGCCGGAACCGCATGGGCATATTGCGGCAGCCAGGCCGCCTGGGCGACGACCATTTCGTCGACCATCTGCCAGACTTCCTCCGGCGTCGAAACCGCGCCGACCAGCGGGTCATGCAGCACGGCGAGCTTCAGAAGATCGATGTCGCCTGATATCGCGGCATGCACCGACATGCGCTGGACGTTGATCGAAGCGATGCAGGTGGCGGCGCAGGCCTCCGGCAACGTGATGCCGGCGGCCATGTTGATGCCAAAACGGTCGACGAAGCCGGGCGACTCGATGATGGCATCCTGCGGCAGGTTGGTGATCACGCCATTGTTCTTGACGTTGAAGTGGCCGCGATAGACCCGGTTGGTCTCCAGCGCCTCCAATATGTGGCTGGCATGCTCGTTGGAGCGCTTCGCCCGGTCGATCGGCTTTGACGCCGCTTCGAGGAACTGCGGATATTCCGTCTCGAACCAGTTGCGGGTTTCGGTGGAGTAGCGCAGATACCCGCCTGTCTCGCCGTGAATCCAGTCGGACATATCGATCCAGCGCGTGATCTCGTCGGGACGTTTGCGGTACCAGGGCAGATATTCGGAAAGATGGCCGTTGCTCTCGGTCGAATAGACGCCGAAGCGCTTCAGAACGTCGATGCGCAGCTTCTCCTGCCTGGAATAGACCGGATGCACCTCGAAAGCGGCCACCAGTTCGTCCTTGCCAATGGGGCGGCCGTTCAGGCGCAGGTCGATGAACCAGGTCTGATGGTTGATGCCGGAACAGACATAATCGAGCTCCTGCGTGGACTTGGCGCCCAGCACCTCGGCGATCTGTTCGGCGCCGTGCTGGACGCCGTGGCAGAGCCCGACAGTGTCGACCTTGCCGTATTCGATCGCCGCCCAGGTGTTCATCGCCATCGGGTTGGCGTAGTTCAGGAATTTGACGTTCGTCTCGGCGACCTCGCGCATGTCCTTGCAGAAATCCAGGATCACCGGGATGTTTCGCTGGCCATAGAGAATGCCGCCGGCGCAGATCGTATCGCCGACGCATTGGTCGATGCCGTATTTTAGGGGAATGCGGATATCGTCGGCATAGGCTTCGAGACCGCCGACCCGCACGCAACTGATGACGTAGCGTGCGCCTTCGAGCGCCTTGCGGCGGTCGGTCGTCGCCGTCACCCTGGTCGGCAACCTATTTGCCTCGACGATCCTGTCGAGGATCGCCTTGATCATCTGAAGGTTGTGCTCGCTTACATCGGTGAGCGCAAATTCGATGTCCTTGAATTCGGGCACGCACAGGATGTCGGTGAACAATTTCTTGGTGAAGCCGACGCTGCCGGCACCGATGATAGCGATTTTGAAACTCACCAGCCGCACCTCATTCCATTTCGAATTGCAGGCAAGGAATGACAATGGGAAGCTGTTGCCACATGCCGTGGCATGTGTGCAGGACAAGCCGGAAACCGGCTCGCCAACCTCCCTGTCCGCTCCTCGACTGCGGATCTCTCTCGCTTTTCGACGGCGATTATGCGCTTATTCGCGAGCGCGACCAGAGAAGGATTATGCTTTCAAGGGTAATTTTGTGCTGCAGGATTTGATAAACAACGGACAGTCCATGCGCACGATCTCGCTGCCGCGCGGCCGCCAGCGCCTGCACGCCATGCCGACGAGCACGGGCTATGAAGTGCGCGAGGACGAGATCTACGACTGGGATGGGCGCAGGCGCGGCCAGACGCCGTTCACCGTGCTCCAACACACGATCAGCGGAACCGGCCGGCTGCGCTACGAGAACCGCAATTACCGCCTGCAGAAGAACGACACATTGCTGGTGCTGGTGCCGCACAACCACCGCTACTGGCTGGCCGGGGATGAGCGCTGGGAATATTTCTGGATTTCGATGAACGGCGAGGAGGCGCTGCGCATCCACAAGTCGATCCTCAGCGTCTCGGGTCCGGTATTTCGGCTGCAGCAGGCGACGATCGATCATCTTGCCGATTGCAGCCTGCGCCTGATCAAAGGGGCCGCTTCGCCGGGTGCTGCTTCGGCGGTCGCCTATGAGGCTGCGATGGCGCTCTATGACGATGTCTTCGGCTCCCATGCCTTTGCCGAAAAACAGAGCGCCATGCAGCCGGTCATCGATCACATCAATGCCAATCTCGACAGGCCGCTGCCGGTGGCGGACCTGGTCCAGATCAGCGGCCTCAGCCGGGCCCATTTCTCACGCTGTTTCGCCGAGAGCGAAGGCTTGCCGCCGGCCGAGTTCGTGCTGCAGCAGCGTCTGCAACGCGCGGCGAAGCTGCTGACCAAGGCGGATTTTCTGCCGGTGAAGGAGGTCGCCATCCTGTGCGGCTTCGAGGACGCGAACTATTTTTCAAAAGTCTTCCGCCGCTGCTACGGCATCACGCCGAGCCAATTCCGCACCACCGGCATGTATGCCAATTTGCGGACACCGGCCAGGCGTGGCGTCAGGGCGCCTGATGACGAGACCTGACGCCGCGACGGTTAAAAAGGCAGCCAGCTAGGCAGCGCGCCGACTGCC
This sequence comes from Mesorhizobium sp. M7A.F.Ca.MR.362.00.0.0, assembly GCF_004023175.1. NCBI lineage: Bacteria > Pseudomonadati > Pseudomonadota > Alphaproteobacteria > Hyphomicrobiales > Phyllobacteriaceae > Mesorhizobium > Mesorhizobium sp. M7A.F.Ca.MR.362.00.0.0. Next base: position 856 of record NZ_RZTF01000349.1, on the reverse strand, counting down.
GCCATCCAGCCATTCGAGATCGGCTTGCGACAGCGTGATGTCGAGAGCGCGCAGGCTGTCGTCCAGCTCATCCAGCGTGCGTGGCCCGATCAGCGGGATGGATGGGAAGGGCTGAGCGAGCACATAGGCCAGCGCAATATGAATCGGGCTCTTGCCCAGTCTCGCGGCAAGTTCGACCGCCCGGTCGCGGCGGCCGAAATTCCGCTCGGAGTACCAGACCCGCACCAGTTCCTCATTGTCTTGCTTGTCCCGACCTGCGCGATCGGTGAAGAAGCCGCGCCCCTGACTCGACCAGGCGAAATTCGGCATCTGCCTGGATGTCAGCCAGGCCTTCCATGGATCCGTGGAGGACGTGACGCAGCCTGCCCAGATCGGCTCCAGCATTTCAGCCAGCGAGAAATTGTTGGACAGCGCGCCAGGCTTTTGCTTGCCGGTGCGTTCGGCATAGGCGATCGCCTCATCCATGCGTTCCATCGTCCAGTTCGAGCCGCCGAACGGGCCGCGGATGCGGCCGGCCTTGACCTCACGATCCATCGCATCGACGAATTCGCCGACCGGCACATCGGGATTGTCGCGGTGCATGAAATAGACATCGACATGATCGGTCTGCAGGCGTTCGAGCGTCTGGTCGAGCTGCTTGCCGATCACATCGGGATAGCAGAGCGGCGAATGCGCGCCCTTGGCGATGACCACCGATTGCGCGCGTACGCCACGGTTTTTCAACCACTCGCCAAGCAGCTTCTCGGTATAGCCGCCGCCATAGACATAGCCGGTGTCGAAGAGATTGCCGCCGGCCTCGAAAAAGGCATCGAGCAGGATCGAGCCTGAGGAAAAGGTACGGAAATCCTCGAAGCCG
>NZ_RZTF01000348.1:2613-6754 GCF_004023175.1 Mesorhizobium sp. M7A.F.Ca.MR.362.00.0.0 | reverse complement strand
AGACCTTATCCAATCCCGTGAATTGTGATTTTCCGCTTCTTCTAGCAGAGCCGGCCCCCAAACGGGAAAATAAGTTGGTCAAGCGGCAGAGTCGGCGGCGAGAGCCTTGCTGGCAACCAGGGCTTCATAGGCGGCCTGCAAGGTGGCGCGGACAGAAGGACCCGACGCGGTATCGAGCGGCTTGCCGAGATGTTCATGGCGCAACTCGTCCATGAATTTGTCCCACATCGGCTGTCCGCCCTTTTCCAGAAGTTCGGCGCGGATCGAGAGTTCTTCGCTGACCGGCAGCCAGACGCGGCCCCAGGCGCCGAGATGGGCCAGGATCGGCACCAGCGTGATCGCCATTTCGGTCAGGCTGTAGATCGCCTTCTGCTTGTGCGAGGGGTCGTCGGCTTTGGTCAGCATGCCCAGTTCCATCAGCCGCTTCAGCCGATCGGCGAGGATGTTGGAGGCGATGCCTTCCATCGATCCGTTGAGCAGCTCGCGAAAATGACGCCTGCCGCCGAAGATCATGTCGCGAAGGATGATCAGGCTCCAGCGATCGCCGAACACTTCCAGCGACAGGTTGATCGGACATCCGGACCGGCGATCCATGCTCATGAGATTTTTTCTCCAAAACCAGTTGCATTGTCGTATCAGTTTTATTATCGTGCAACCGATTGCAAAATGCAATCAGTATTGCAGGAGAGGAGGCCGCACCGTGACGACGACCGAACGCCCCGAAATCATATCCGAAACCTTTGGCGATCCGGCGAACCCGCCGCTGTTGCTGATCATGGGAGCGATGGCCTCGATGCTGTGGTGGCCGGAGGCGTTTTGCCGGGAACTGGCCGATGCCGGCCTGTTCGTGATCCGCTACGACAATCGCGATACCGGCCGTTCGACCAAATACAAGCCGGGAGAGCCGCCCTACACGTTCGATGATATGGCCGACGATGCAATGCGCGTTCTCGACGACCACGGTATCGGCAAGGCGAATGTCGTCGGCATGTCGATGGGCGGCATGATCGCGCAGCTTGTGGCGTTGGAACACCCGTCCCGTGTCGTTTCTCTGACCGTGATCAGCAGTTCGCCGGTGGGAATCGACACATCCGGCCTTCCCGGGACGACCGAAGCCTACATGGAACACTCGGCCGAGGGCGCCAAAGTCGATTGGTCGGACCGTGGCCAGGTGGTCGATTTCATCGTCAGGGACGCGCGGGCGATCGCCAGCATCGCACATCCATTCGACGAGGCCCGGATGCGTGCCTTTGTCGAGCAGGATCACGACCGCTCCGGCGGCTTCCTGAGCGCCACCAACCATTTCATGCTCAGGGGCGGCGACGCGTGGAAAGGCCGCTTGCATGAAATGACGGCGCCGCTGCTGGTCATCCACGGCACGGCCGATCCGGTCTTTCCGGTCGAACATGGCGAGGCGCTGGGGAAGGCGGTCACCGGCGCGAAAATCATCCGGATCGAAGGTGGCGGCCACGAGCTGCATCCAAACGACTGGGATATGATTGTTGCCGGCATCGTCGCCCACGCCGCTTGAAGCGGCAAAAGCAGGCCTTGACGAGCAATGCTTGCCGCAGTGTTTACCTATGACGAGCATGCCCGGCGCCGGCCACCGATAAACCAGGAAACAGGCGAGCAAAAAATGTCCCTGACGCTTCATTTCCATCCGCTGGCCTCCTTCTGCTGGAAGCCGCTGATCGCGCTGTACGAGAACGCCACGCCGTTCAAGCCTGTCATCGTCGATCTTGGCGATGCTCAGTCGCGCGCGGCCTTCCTGAAGATTTCGCCGGCCGGCAAGATGCCGGCGCTGCGCGACGATGCGCGCGACCGCACGGTGCTGGAATCGACCATTGTTGTCGAATATCTGGCCGCGCATTATCCGGGGCCGGTCGACCTCGTTCCCGCCGACATCGACCTGGCGCTGGCCGTTCGCCAAGCCGACCGCTTCTATGATTTCTATGTGCAGGAGCCGATGCAGAAGATCGTCGGCGATCGGTTGCGGCCGCAGGACAAGACTGACCCGTTCGGCGTCGAGCAGGCCTGCGACCAGCTTCGCAATTCCTATGCCATCATCGGACAAGACATGCAGTCGAAGATCTGGGCGATGGGCGACACCTTCACCATGGCCGATTGCGCAGCGTCCCCGGCGCTGTTCTATGCTAACAAGGTCGAGCCGTTCGGCGACAAGTATCCGACCGTGAAACGCTACCATGACCGGCTGCTGCAGCGCTCCGCCTTCGCCCGGGTGATCGAGGAGGCGCAGCCCTACTTCAAGTTCTTCCCCTACAACAACGGTTGATCGGGGTTAGGCTTCCCAGAACTGATCGAGCCAGATGTTGAGTTTGAGGAAGCCGGTGCCGCTTACCGTATAGACGCGCCTTGTTCCTTCCGGCTTGGCGTGGACCAGGCCGGCATCGAGCAGCACTTTCAGATGTTGCGACACAGCCGGGCGCGAGACCGGCAAGCCGGCGGCCAGTTCGGTGACGGTTTTCGGGCCGCGGCGAAGTTCTTCCAGAAGATGGCGCCGATTGGGATCGGCAATCGCCATGAAGGCGTCGGAAAACATCATGCCTGTATTAGTGAGGCAAAGCCTTTCGAATCTCAACCGTCTGCTTCTGCTTTTCTTCTGGGATCGAGCCGCAATGCTTCCGGGGTGACCGAACGGTCGGCCGGCTGCGTCTTGAAGGCATCACGATCGCCGATCGGCACCGGCGCGCGGCGGCTGATGCGCAGCAGCGTGTAGCCTGCCAGGCAGAGATGCGCCAAGGCGGTCGCCAGGAACAGACCTTCCGGGCGCATCCAGCCCATCAAAGCGGCGGCGAGCAAGGGTCCAATCATCGTGCCGAAGCCGTAGAGCAGCAACAGCCCGCCAGATACCTTGACGAAATCCTCCGAGCGCGCGTGGTCGTTGGCATGCGCCACGGCAATCGAATAGAGCGTGTAGGCGAAGGCGCCATAGGCGGCAGTGAAGACGATGACGAAGACGCCGGAGCGCGGCTCGAACAGAAAGATCAAGAGCGCGAACAAAGCCCCGCCGAAAGCCGCTCCCGCCAGCACGAAACGCCGGTCGGTCTTGTCGGAGAGACGCCCGGCCGGAAGCTGCATGGCGGCACCGGCAACGACCACAAGGCTCATCATCAGGGCGATCTCGGCCGTGGAAATGCCGATGCGGGCGCCATAGACGGCGCCAAGCGTGCCCCAGGCGCCGTTGGCGATGCCGATCAACACGCAAGCGACCGCCGACACCGGCGAATTGGCATAAAGGCCTCTGACATCAAGTGAGACATCCTGCAGCGGCTTGGGGTGAGAGGCGGTCGAGACCGCCGTCGGAATGAGCGATAGGCAAAACAGGATGCCGGTGATCATGAACAGCGATGCGGACTTCACGTCGCCGCCGGCGACGATCATCTGCCCGCCCATGATCGAGGCATAAGTGACCATCATGTAGAGGCCGAAGACGGTGCCGCGGTTCTCGTTGGTGGCCTTCTCGTTCAGCCAGCTTTCGATGACCATGAAGGCACCGGCCATGGTGAAGCCGGTGAAGGCGCGCAGCAGGATCCAGACATATTCGTCGATGATCAGCCCGGTCAGTAGCGCCACGATGGCGCCGGATGCGGCAAAGGCGCCAAAGGCGCGAACGTGGCCTGCGCGGCGCACGATGCGCGGTGCGAAGAAGCAGCCGGTGACGAAGCCGCCGGCCCATGCCGTGCCCATCAGGCCGAGCGATGCGGTCGAGAAACCTTCCAGTTGACCGCGCAGGGGCAAGAGCAGTCCATGCAATCCAGATGCCGCGAGCAGGAAAGCGGTGCCGCGAAGCAGCGAGAGGATCGGTCGGTAGGTTGCGAACATTGTTTGATCCGGCTCAGGTTTGGCGGGGACGCTGGGTCTGAAGACAGCCGCATTCGGGCTTTTCGGCGGCGGGCTTTGCGCCAGCGCGCCTATCCGCGGCGGAACAGTGCTTCGGCCGCGGATTTGGTGGTGTCCTTGGCCTTGAGTTCGGCTTCCAGGCGGGCAATTTCGTCGCGCAGGATACCGATCCGCTCGGTCAAGTCGCTGACGGAAAGCAGTGACAGGTCCTGCCCGATCTCGTGCGGGCGTGCCTTCTTCTTGGGTTCGTCGTCGAAGATCGCCATCGTCGCTCCTCCTC
>NZ_RZTF01000348.1:0-2603 GCF_004023175.1 Mesorhizobium sp. M7A.F.Ca.MR.362.00.0.0 | reverse complement strand
CCAAGACCAGATTGGCCATTTGCCTGATTTGGCAATCAGCATACATAGGGCAGGGGCGTCGATGCAAACAGCCGATCGGACAACGGCGAGGAAAGACGGGAAATCTCATGGCGAGCGGACAGAAAATTCCGGCAAGGATGACGGCCATCGCGATCTCGGAGCCGGGTGGCCCTCGGGTCCTGAAGCCGGAAACACGCGACGTGCCGCAGCCCGGCCCCGGCGAGATCCTGATCAAGGTGCATGCCGCCGGCGTCAACCGGCCCGATATCCAGCAGCGCAAGGGCGCCTATCCGCCGCCGCCCGGCGCGTCGGACCTGCCGGGCCTCGAGGCGTCGGGCGAAGTGGCGGCCCTTGGCGACGACATATCGCGCTGGCGCATCGGCGACCGCGTCTGCGCGCTGACGCCCGGCGGCGGCTATGCCGAATATGTCAAGGTGCATGCCGGGAGCGTGCTGCCGTTGCCCGCCGGCTTCACCCATACCGAAGCCGCGGCGGTGCCGGAAAACTACTTCACCGTCTGGCACAATGTGTTCGAGCGTGGCGGCCTCAAGAAAGGCGAGACGCTGCTCGTCCATGGCGGCTCGTCCGGCATCGGCACGACGGCGATCCAGCTTGCCTCGGCCTTCGGCGCCTATGTCATCACCACCGCCGGCAGCAAGGAGAAATGCGACGCCTGCCTGAAGCTCGGCGCAGACCGGGCGATCAACTATCGCGAGGCGGATTTCGTCGCCGCGGTCAAGGAGGCAACGGACGGCAAGGGCGCCAACGTCATCCTCGACATGGTCGGCGGCGACTATGTGGCGCGCAACTATGAGGCCGCTGCGGTCGAGGGTCGGATCGTCCAGATCGCCGTGCAGGCCGGCGCTGTCGCAAGCGCGGATTTTTCGAAGGTCATGGTCAAGCGGCTCGTCCACACCGGGTCGACGCTGAGGCCGCGAACCGTCGAGTTCAAGGCGGCGATCGCGGCAGCGTTGGAAGCGCAGGTGTGGCCGTTGCTCGGCACGCGCAAAGTGGCACCGGTGATGGACATGATTTTCCCGCTCAGCGAAGCCTGGCGGGCGCACGAGCGCATGGAAGACGGCGAGCATATCGGCAAGATCGTGCTCGACGTAGGCTGACAGCGAGCGAGGTCAGCGACTCACTGCCTACAAGATGAACAGAAGCTTAATGCTGCAATGCAGCATTTGCATCATTGCTATGCAAAATCAGCCATTCAAGTCCTCATCGATGACGCCTATTTGAGCACCATCGAAACGAACATCATTCTGGAGGACTACCATGAACCCGATCCGCGCTTTCCGTAACTGGCGTATGTACACCGAGACCGTCCGCGAACTGAACCGTCTCAACGCACGTCAGCTCAGCGATCTCGGCATCAACCGCGCCGACATCGAAAAGATCGCCCGCAGGGCTATCTAAAGCCACGTCTGGTCCGCTCCGGCGGACCAAGCCGTGGAAGCCAGAGCCGCACCAGACGACTTTTGTCGCGGTTCCGAGCCCGCTGGACCCAGTCCGGCGGGTTTTGTCGTTTTGGGGCCGGCAACTGCATGCGGCTCGACAGCAATCTGAGGTTGACCTCAGCTTTCAGCATGGCATTTTGATCTTGCGGGTATCGGTTGGCGTGTGGGGGCGCGTTGACGATCCGAGCCGGCAAGACGCTGACTCTGAAAGAGGCTGTGCGCTCTCATGTTCGATGATCTTACGGACAGGATCTACGAGGCCGCGTTCGTGCCGGATTTGTGGGCGGGTGCTCTCGAAGCGGCCAGCGAGCTTTCGAGTTCGGCTGACGGCGCGATCTTCCTGTTCAGCGACGGCTCCCCTGTTCGCGGCCGGTTGAGTGACGAGCTTCCAGGGCATGGCAATTCCCTTGAAACCGTCCGCTCCCTGTTCGATGAATTCATCGCCGGCGACAGCTGGAAATTCTCCGATGCGATTCAGCGCATGTGCAGCCTGCAACCGGCGAGTTTCGTGCAGGTCGAAGATTTTCTGACCGCCGACGAACTTGAGCATGATCCGGTGCGGATACAATTGAGGGCGGCGGGTATCGGCGCTCATATCTGTTCGGCGGTTGCCATGCCGAGCGGTGAACTGGTCACATTTGTCTTTCAACGCTGGACGCGGGATGGCATCTACGATCAGACATCGATCGATAGGCTCGATCAGCTTCGTCCCCACTTTGCGCGCGCCGGCCTGGTGTCGGCGCGGTTGGGCATGGAGCAGGCCAAAGCGAGCGTCTCCGCACTCGAGGCCCTTGGTCTGCCGGCTGCGGTAATGACCGCATCGGGACGCGTGCTGACGGCCAATGTGCTGCTGGAAAACATGCCATCCGTTTTCATCGCCGCCGCACATGGCGGCATGGCACTTGCCGACGTATCCGCGAATGAGCTTTTCCGGCAAGCCATTACGCACAATTTGCAAGATCGGGTCGTGCGTTCTATTCCCATTCCTGCCAGGGAAGGCCAACCGGCGTTGGTCATTCATCTCCTGCCGCTGCGCCGTGCCGCGCATGAGATCTTTTCCGGGGCTGACATTCTGGTTGCGGCGACGGCGATGAGCGCCAGCGCCACCGTGCCGTCGCCAAGCCTGCTTGCCGGCCTGTTCGA
>NZ_RZTF01000347.1:0-6756 GCF_004023175.1 Mesorhizobium sp. M7A.F.Ca.MR.362.00.0.0 | reverse complement strand
CCTCATGGGCGCGGCATGCAGGATTAACCGAGCCCAGCCGGTCATGAGTGCGGCCGGCGCTCGGCTGCTCGATTTATTTGCGCGATAAGCTCGCGACCATGTCCGCGGAGGTATTCAAACTTAACGCTGCGTCCGGGAGCTCTTGCCCTCCAGTTTGCGACGCTCCCCCGCCCATCCAGTGATCGTTTATTTCGTCGGATAGTTTGACCCGGCTCTACCGAATCGCCGCTTCAGGATCATTCTTTCCGATTTCGTCACGCTCGTATTTCTGCCGCGTCCTACACCGATTGGGCGCGAACAAAACTGAGCGCCTTGGAACCCGAACCCGTGCGTCGTGACCGGGAGCATCCGGGGCGAACTCATCCGCTCGGGGGCATCGCATCACCGGACGGCGACAGGCACGGTCGACCGGCATCTCGGCATCGGCTGGGAATTCGTCCATGGTCTGCATTGGCGACGACGCTTCCTGAGGCCACGTAGCCCTTATGCCAAGCTGGGCGCCCGGGTCGAGCGCGTAATGACGACAATTGCTTCGCTGCAGGTCAAACGCTTTCCGGGCCACCTGCAAAGTCTTCACCCGGCCGTACAGCGCCCAAGACCACTGATGTGATCGACAAGAGCCTTTTTGATAAATCTGCGCTATTCTCCTGTCGCGCACGGACGACCGCGTGGCGAAGAGCAGGGTCCGAGATGAGAGCCCTGCCGCGCAGCTTCTATCGTCGCGCCTCGTTTGCGGCATCCGTGCCTACCCTCTTCGGACCTCGTGGGTTCCAACCGGCGACGAGGCGTGCATAGGCGCCCTCGGCCTGCTCCACCCAGCGGCGCTCTTCTTCCCGGTGGCTCTTTATGTTGTAGGCGTGCGCTCCCTTTTGGCCGCGCACAGCCTTGCTCCCGGCCTTGAGTTCCACATCGCGCAAGCTTCTTGGCATGCAGGGAGGGTCGAGCCCACGCGTAACTCTCGCCCTTCTCAACAGATGACAGATCACGACAGAGAGTTTGCGTGCGGTTGCCACGGCCGCGACATGCTGTCCGCGCCGGGCTCGCACGCCGCAGGGAGAAGGCTCGCAACGGTCCGGGAGCACGAGCGGCCGCCCAGGCCGCCTCGACGAGCATGCCGCGCGCATGACCACGGCCCTGCTTGGTGATCCGCCCATGGTAGGCCGGACCTGGCCGGACTGCTGGACGCTTGGGTTCAACCCGAGATAGGTCACGAGCTTCTGCGGATCGTCGAAGCGCGACACGTCGCCGATCGCCGCCCTTCATCGCCAGCGCGACGGTGATGTCGACGCCGGGAATGGTCATCAGCCGCTTCACGCCTTCATCCTCGAGAGCCGAGCGGACAAGATCGCGTTCGATGACCTGGAGGTCTTCGCCCAATCGGTCGAACTCGCGCAGATGCCCATCGATCGCGAGGCGCTCGTCCTGCGGTACGACCTGCTCGATTAACCAGGTCCGACCCTTGGCGCCGCACAGGTCAGCATGCGGGCAGGACGGATCAGGTGGCTATGAAGGATCGACTGGATGACGCTCTTCAATCGAGATCTCTGTCGGACAATCTGATTGCGCCGTGTCACCTGTCGACGCAGAGCCTGCGTCGGCTCGTCCGCAATCCAGACTTCTGGCAAGAAGCCGCTGGCATAGAGCTGCGCAAGAACGTCGGCGTCGATCGTCGTTTTGATCTTGGCATAGGCAACGATAAACACCTGTTTCGGCTTGGCGATCCCCACCTTCTTCACATGCGGCGCAACCACAGCTGCAGCGGACGTCGCGTTGCCGGTGGCCTCGATCACCCCGACATCGTTCGGCGACAGCTTCGCGGCGAACGCCGCCAGCAGATCGCGCCGCATGTCGACGCGGCCGAGTCGCCTGAGCCTGCCCTCCTCCCATGCCACTGCTTCGGCGAAGGCGCGGTGAATATCCAGTCCGATGATAAGCATGCCCGTTCCTCCTTCTTGGCTCGGTCAAAGACGGGAGCTGGCGGGCAACACGACATCTACTGATCCGCGCTCGCAGCGCATCCGGGAAAGTCGCGAGGGGCGGCCATGTAACGAGCTCGGGCTCTCAGCCCACGGTCTATTGACGGCCTGCCTGCACCTTTGTGCTCCCGGTGCCCCACGTCCCGGATGGGCTCACCATAAGGGCGTTCCAAAACAAGAACAGCAGGACGAGAAGGCACCACAGATCACATACCGGATAGCGGCAAGGCCAAGCGCTTCGTTCAGATAGGCTTGCGCCAATGGGCTTAGGCCGAGCCTACAACAGCTCTCAAAAACGCTGCCGGACTGCTGCATTGGCTCGCCGATACAATTGGCACAGGCCTCACGGCAGCTTAGGATCAAACCGCCCATCAGTCGCCTCGGACTGGAAAGGTGCACCCTATTAGGTTCCACGCCTAGCTAGGTCGGGGCCGCCGAAGACGCTGGTTGATAGACCGGCGCCATCTTCCCGGCGTTTCAAACTGCCAATCTCTGACCTGCACAGTACGAACGATTGCTCGCTTCGGCAGATCACGCGGCTCATATGTCGGACCTTAACGTCATCCATCATAAACTTTTTGCGACAAAAGATTGCAAGAATGCTAAATTGTTAAAGTCGTTTGTTTCGGTTAAAGGCATCCATCCCATGGATGGCTGATGACATGCGTTTCAAAGGACTTGATCTAAATCTCCTCGTTGTGCTCGACGCACTCCTGACGGAGCGTAATCTCTCGGCGGCGGCACGCAGGATTAACCTGAGTCAGCCCGCCATGAGTGCGGCCGTCGCCCGACTGCGCGATTATTTCCGCGATGAACTGTTTACGATAAGAGGTCGCGAAAGATTTCTAACCCCGCGTGCGGCAGCATTTGCCCCCGCAGTTCGCGACGCTCTCCAGCACATCCAGTGCTCGATTATTTCTTCGGATCCGTTTGACCCAGCTCGAGCCGATCGCCTCTTCAGGATCATTCTTTCCGATTTCGTCACGCTCGTGTTTTTCGAAAAGCTTGTGGAGCGTATTTCACGGGAAGCCCCCGCCGTCAGCTTCGAACTGCTGCCTGTCGACGATAGCCCCGATGAGCTTCTCCGGCGCGGTGACGTCGATTTTCTAATTCTACCGGATATGTTCACGTCGAGTGTGCATTCAAGCGTTGCGCTGTTTGACGAGAAGCTCGTGTGCGTAGGCTGTCCCACAAACAAGCAGCTGCCACAGCAGCTTACATTCGAGAGATACATGTCGATGAGGCACGTCGCGGTCAGGTTCGGGCGTACGATGAAGCCGTCTATCGAGGAATGGTTTTTGCTTGAGCATGGCCTTAAGAGACGTGTCGAGGTCGCCGTGCAGGGCTTCAGCATGATTCCACCTATGGTGTCCGGCACAGCTCGTATAGCGACCATGCCCTTACGGCTGGTCAGGCATTTCGAAAAAACGTTCCCCCTGCGGGTTATCGAACTTCCGCTGCCATTTCCCACATTCACCGAGACCCTCCAATGGCCGGCCCTCCACAATAGCGATCCGGCAAGCATCTGGATGCGGGAGATAATGATACAGGAGGCATCTCGGATGGCTGCCCCGCTGTGAACCCACGGAAAATTCAGGCGCACCTATAGTCACTACTCCTGTCACCATCTACTTTGACGACAATAGCCCTCGCCGGATAAAGTCGATGCTGGCGGCAAGTGCGCCTGCGAGATCGTCCAGAGAATGGACTTCCTCGACCAGCTCGAATGAGAAAGGTCCCGCGTAGCCGCCATCCAGCAGCGCCTGAATCTGGCTGCCATTGTCGGAACCTGCAAGAAAGCGATCGGGGTAAATCCAGAAGGTCGGGTCGTTTACGCTTGAAATGTGCACCAGGCCGGTAAGCTCGCAGAACAGGCATGTCTCCCCGGCCAGGGTGTGGTGGAACGTGTCGTGCACGAGGCGAAAGACGGACTGGCCATCAACCGCGGCAACGGCCTCGGCCGCTTCCTTCTTTGATCGAAGCGAGCAGGTTCGGAAACCCAGCGGCTCGATGAGACCGATCAGACCCCGCGACTGGAGGATTGGCTTGATCTCGTTTAGAGCGAAACGAAGATTGTCCTGGCGCTCGCTATTGGTGGGCCACGAGCTGCGGTTGGCCGGCACCAACACGAGCGTCTCCGCCCCGCACGCCGTCGCATAATCGGCGAGGTTGCTTGCCTCGGCCTGACGCGTTGGAGTCCAGTCGTTGAACCGCTGCAAGGCGTTGACAGAGATGATCGTGACGCCCGCTTCGGTAGCGGCCAACCGAACGTCCGCAGCCGGAATGCCGCGTGCGACAGGATTGCTGAAATGAGGGTAACGGATTTGGACGTCGGTCAGGCCTTGGTCACGGGCAAGCGCGAAAAGCGCACTGACGTCAAGGCGGGGCGCCGCCATGTGATCGAGTGCAAAGCGGGGCGATACCTGGCGCATTGCTTGACTTTCCTTCCATGAAGCGCGGCTGCCATTTCGGCATCCGGCTTCTTTCAAGACGGAACCACGCCGGTTCACAGATCGGACAGAGACGGCCGAGTCAATCGAGCTTTCCTTTCATCGGTGAAAGGAAAATGGGCGCTCATGATAGAAATCCATCAAGGTCAAATATTTTCCGGAAGATAAATGTCGAACGGCAGAAATGTCTGCCCCGGGCTCTCCGCGACGCCGGCTTTGATGGCCCGCTCCATTGCCATTATCAGCTCCTGGCAAAGTCGGCGCATTGGCGTGCCGACCGCCATCGTCAAGATGTCATCCGCAAGCGCCCCACGTGACTGCGGCGTCATTTCACTCACGATCGCGACGAGATCCTGACCGCTCCCCTCTTCTCGGAGCGCGGAAATTGCCCCCTCTATCCCCCCGCCGGCCATATAGAAGCCGACGAGCTCTGGTTCCCGCTGCATAAGATCCAGCAATTTTTCGTAAGTGAGCTGCCGTTCATCAAGGTTCACGAGCGCATCAAGCACCTCGAATTTTGGCGCGTTCTCACGAAAATACGCACGAAAGGCCGTTTCCCGCGTCGCATGCGCCTGGAAGCGATGGCTTCCGACAAACACCGCCACCTTGCCGGGCCGTTTTGCGGCCTTGGAAAACACCCAAGCGGCAGTCCGTCCGACCTTGCTGTTGTTGAGGCCGATGTAGCCCTCGCGCACGCCATCGGCGAAGTCGGATAGCAGCGAAAATACCGGGATACCTTTCGCCTTGAGCTCCTCGACTGATGCTGTGATTTTCGGGTGATCGGCCGCCACCATGGCGATCGCCTGGCAGCGGCTCCCAAGGTCCTTAAGAAGCGGGAGCAGGTCACGCGGCAAATGTGACTGCGCGAACTCGATGATCGGAAGGCCGTGGAAGGATTTAGCCATACTGACCGACTCTTCGATCTTGCGAGCGAAATCTTGGTAGAAATCGTGGGTAGGTTTTCTCAAGATGAAGCCCAGCTTGTAGTGCGGCAGGTGCTGCTGCAAGCGCTGTTTGATGAGACCGGCAGCATGATAGCCGATCGCGTGCGCGGCCGCATGGACCCGCTGGGCGGTCTCCTCTCGCACCGGAAGGCGGACGTTCAGAACCCGATCGACTGTTGCTACGCTGACTCCGGCTTCGCGGGCGAGATCGGCTATTGTGACGCGCTTTCCCCTAGCGATTCTGATCGGCCGGTCCTCCATCATCCGGTGCGCTCCCGCGACGGCTTGGGGCGGCAAGCTGAAATAGTTCCCCCACCCCGCGGATAGCGCATTCGACGAACAGCGCTCCATGCGCACCCAGATGAGTCTCCGTGAACCGTTCGTTTGCTTAGGGGCTTCATGGTGTTGTATTACTCACTGCGTTAGTACTCTATTTCCAGCGCTCTTTGGAGGCTGGCAATTCGACTGTTGTGTCAAGGCCGCTACTTACACGTCGCGCTGTTGCGATCTTGCTTGCGGGGAGCCAGTTTGATGTAACCCTAACCGCGGAAAGCGGTTTCCATCCGTGACTGGTCCAATTCGCCTTCCCAGCGAGCGACAACGAGCGATGCCACCGCATTACCGACTAAATTCGTCAGCGCGCGGCATTCCGACATGAAGCGGTCCACGCCAAGAATTAGAGCCATTCCGGCAACGGGAACACTCGGCACGACAGAGAGAGTAGCGGCCAATGTGATGAAGCCGGCGCCGGTGACGCCTGCCGCACCCTTCGAGGAAAGCATCGCAATTAGCAGCAGGAGGATCTGATCGGCAATTGACAAATCTGTGTTCGTCGCCTGGGCGATGAAGAGGGCGGCGATCGTCATGTAGATATTGGTACCGTCCAGATTGAATGAGTATCCAGTAGGGATGACGAGACTTACGACCGAACGGGCGGCGCCGGCCTTCTCCATCTTCTCCATTAGCGAGGGCAGCGCGGCCTCCGAGGAGGACGTTGCCAGGACAAGCAGCAGCTCGTCCTTGATGTAGCGGACGAGAGAAAAGATCGAGAAGCCGTTGTAGCGGCAGACCGCGCCGAGAACCCCGAACACGAAGAGGAAGGCGGTAAGATAGAACGTCGCGACCAGTATCGCGAGGTTGGCCACCGAACCGATTCCGTATTTGCCGATCGTAAAGGCCATTGCGCCGAAGGCGCCGATGGGTGCAGCCTTCATCAGAATGCCGACGAGCTTAAAAATGGGGGCGGTAAGCGCCTGGAGAAAGGTAACGACCGGCCTGCTCGTCTCTCCGGTCATCGCCAAAGCAATGCCGAACAGGACCGAGAAGAACAGGACTTGCAGGATGTCGCCTTCCGCGAAGGCACTGGCAATCGTTGACGGGATGATG
>NZ_RZTF01000346.1:0-6768 GCF_004023175.1 Mesorhizobium sp. M7A.F.Ca.MR.362.00.0.0 | reverse complement strand
CCTTCGGCATCGGCATGACCTATGCGGTCAAGGCTGAAGCGGAACTGCGTGGCCTTGGCATCGATGCCGAGATCATCGACTTGCGCACGATCCGGCCGCTCGATCTCGACACCATCATCGCCTCGGTCAAGAAGACCAACCGCCTGGTGGTGGTGGAGGAAGGTTATCCGCAGAACTCGGTCGGCGACCATATCGCCAACCAGGTGTCGCAGCGCGCCTTCGACTTTCTGGACGCGCCGGTCATCACCATCGCCGGCAAGGATGTGCCAATGCCTTATGCGGCGAACCTCGAGAAGCTGGCGTTGCCGAATGTCGGCGAGGTCATCGAGGCGGTCAAAGCCGTCACGTATCGCTGAACCGGGCGGGAGGACAAAATGCCAATCAACATCACCATGCCGGCCCTGTCGCCCACGATGGAAGAGGGCAATCTGTCCAAGTGGCTCGTCAAGGAAGGCGACAAGGTTTCGCCGGGCGATGTGATTGCCGAGATCGAGACCGACAAGGCGACGATGGAAGTCGAGGCTGTCGATGAGGGCACGGTTGCCAAGCTCGTCGTTCCCGCCGGCACCGAAGGCGTCAAGGTCAATGCGCTGATCGCCGTGCTCGCCGGAGAGGGCGAGGATGCGGGCGCTGCCGCGAAAAGCGGCGATGCTGCCGCACCAGCCAAAGCCGAGACGCCGAAAGCGGAGGCTCCCAAGGCTGACGCACCGAAGGCTGAGACACCCAAGGCCGAACCGGTCGCCACCGCATCCAAGGCAGATGCGGCTCCAGTTGCCAACGGCCATGCGGCTGGCGAGCGCACCTTCGCGTCGCCGCTTGCGCGCCGCATCGCGAAGGAGGCCGGTGTCGATGTGTCTGCCGTGATGACTGGCACCGGCCCACATGGCCGGGTGGTGAAGGCGGATGTCGACGCGGCGATTGCCGGTGGCGGTGCCCAGGCGGCGCCTGCCGCCAAGGCTCCTGCTGGCGCTCCTGCGCCTGCGGTAAAGGCGATGTCGGATGATCAGGTCCTGAAACTGTTCGAACAGGGCTCCTACGAACTCGTCCCGCATGACAATATGCGCAAGACCATTGCGCGGCGCCTGGTCGAGGCCAAGACCACCATCCCGCATTTCTACCTGACGCTCGACTGCGAGCTCGATGCGCTGCTGGCGCTGCGCACGCAGATCAATGCGGCAGCCCCGGTGAAGAAGACCGATAAGGGCGAGGCGCCGGCCTACAAGCTGTCGGTCAACGACATGGTCATCAAAGCGATGGCGATGGCACTGAAGGCGGTGCCGGATGCCAATGCCTCATGGACCGAAAGCGCCATGGTCAAGCACAAGCATGCCGATGTCGGCGTTGCCGTGTCGATCCCGGGCGGCCTGATCACGCCGATTATCCGCAAGGCCGACGAAAAGACGCTGTCCACCATCTCCAACGAGATGAAGGACCTGGCCAGCCGCGCGCGCAGCCGCAAGCTGAAGCCGGAAGAGTATCAGGGCGGCACCACGGCGGTGTCCAACCTCGGCATGTTCGGCATCAAGGACTTTGCCGCCGTCATCAACCCGCCGCATGCGACCATCCTAGCGGTCGGTGCCGGCGAGGAGCGGGCGGTGGTCAAGAACGGCGAGATCAAGATCGCCACGGTGATGTCGGTGACGCTGTCGACCGATCATCGCGCCGTCGACGGCGCCCTGGGGGCTGAACTGCTGGTCGCCTTCAAGCGCCTCCTTGAAAATCCCATGGGCCTGCTGGTCTGATCCATCAAGCAGAAGCCGGCGCCGAATGATGCGCCGGCTTACGACAGAAACGACTTGTCAGGCGCCGACCCTTGACCCATGTTCTATCTGGATTGCGATCCAGGGAGGCCAAAATATGCCTGCATTCGACCCGTCTGACGTCAAAACCCTGTTCGGCAAGGTCATGGGCGCGTCGCCATCCGACATCAAGCTGGTGGCGCAGCGCCTGCACGACCACGCCTTCGAGCCGCGCATGTCGGCGGACGAGACCAGGCAGCTCGTCGCCAGCCTCGGCTATGACAGCCTGGACGCGTTCTGCGCCGACATCGGCTTGCCCACGCACATCGCCGAGCGGTGGAGCCGTTTTGGCGTTTCCGGCGAGATGAAGCAGGTGTTCACGCTGTTGGCGGCGCAGCGCAAGCGGGTGGCCGAGGCGGTCGCCGAATTCGAATCCATGACCCATGTTGGTGTCGAGGATTTTTTGCGCGAGCGCGGGCTCATTTAGCGGGAAACACCGGAGCCAGTCGAACCGGCTCAGCCGCCCTTGGCAAGCAGCGCCGTGGCGGTATCGCTGTCGGTGATCAGCACGTTGGTGTCGACGGCTTTCAGCGCGGCGAGGATCGCCGCGACCTTGCGCTTGCCGCCCGCGGCAAGAACGACATTAGGCACGTTGCTGACCACATCGAGATCGATGGCCATGACGCGGCTGTTGACCTCGTGGTCGACCAGTCCGCCGGCGGCATCGACGAAATAGCACAGCATGTTGGCGACCGCGCCCTTCGCTTTCAGCGGAGCGATCAGCGATGACGGCACGATGCCGTGCCGGAAGATGGTGGCGTCCGGCGACATGTCGCCGACGGTGAGCAGCGCGATGTCGGCGGTCGCCGCGCGTTGGCGCACATCCTGCAGGGCCGGCTGTGCCCAGAGGAGATCACGCAGCGAGGAATTGTCGACCGTCACCGGCGCGGTGATCTGGTAGCTGTCGACCTCGAAGACGTCTGCGACCTTGGCTGCGACGATCGATGGATTGATCCATTGCGAATGCGGCAGGCTGCCGACGAGCGCCACAACGCAGGCACGCTTCAACTGCCGGCGGGCAAGGAAGCCGAGGCTGGCATGCAGGGTCGCGCCGCCACCGATCGCCAACGTCATGCCGTCCTGCATCTGCTCGCCGAGATAGGCCGCGACGGCGTGGCCGATGGCCTTCTCCAGATGGTCATGCGCCGAAGGCGTCGGGATGACGACGGCGGCATTCAGACCCCAGCGCTTTTCCAGCTCCCGCTCGAGCGCCACCTGTCCGGCGGTCGGCGCGTTGATCATGGTGACGACGATGCCTTCGGCGGTGCACGAGGCCAGGGTACGCATGACCTTCACCCTGGAGACATCGAGCTTTTCGGCGATCTGTTCCTGGGTGAAACCTTCGACATAGTAGAGCCATGCCGTCTTGACGGTAAGGTCCGACGAGACCATCGGCAGGCGAGCCTGTCTGGGTTTTTCTGTGGTCATCGGTTCCTGTCCCTCATGAGCCGTGGCCTGCCCGGTGCTCATCAAGGAAACACCGGCCGGATGTCAACTGATGCCGGATCTTCGGCGTGTCGATTGTTGCACATTTCTGTTCATTTGTAATTGACATCGTACATATGAACATATTTTGTGGGTTTCACGCGCTGTGTCATCCACCAGTCATATGCGCCGTGCAGGGAGGAAGAGACGGGGAGCCGGCCAGAGCCGGACCGGTCATGCACAGACAAGACAGGAGGTCTCATTGAAGACGCACTTCATCAAGCTGCTGGCCAGCCAGCTGGCACTCGCGGCAACTTTGTTTGCCGGGGTGGCAAACGCCGAAACACTGACGCTCTACACGTCCCAACCAGAAGCCGACGCGGCCAAGACCGTGGATGCCTTCAAGAAGGCACAGCCGGGTATCGACGTGACCATCTATCGCTCGGGAACGAGCGATATCCTGACTAAGATGGCGGCCGAGTTTGCCGCCGGCAGCCCGCAGCCCGACGTGCTTCTGATCGCCGATGCGGTCTCGATGGAGCTGTTGAAGAAGGACGACCGGCTGCTGCCCTATCCCGAGGCAAAGCTCGAAGGCATCGAAGCGGATGCCTATGATGCCGACAAGACCTATTTCGGCAGCAAGCTGATCACCACCGGCATCGTCTACAACACCGCTGCGGCCGAGAAGCCGCAGCATTGGGCAGATCTCGCCAAGCCGGCCTATGCAGATGGCCTGGTCATGCCGAGCCCGCTCTATTCGGGTGCCGCCGCCTACCTGCTTTCAGGCTTCGTCGGCGACGCCGATTATGGCTGGGATTTCTTCCAGAAGCTGAAGACCAACAACACCGTCAGCGTGCGCGGCAATGGTGCGGTGCTGAAGTCGGTGGCCTCGGGCGAGAAGCCCTATGGCATCCTCGTCGACTTCATGGCGATGAACGCCAAGAAGAAGGGTTCCCCGGTCGAGTTCGTGTTCCCCTCGGAAGGTGTGCCGGCAGTGACCGAACCGGTCGCCATCATGAAGACCGCCAGGAATGTCGATGGCGCCAAGAAGTTCGTCGACTTCATTCTTTCCGATGACGGCCAGAAGCTTGCGCTTTCGATGGGCTATCTGCCGGCGCGCGCCTCGGTCGGCCGCCCCGAATGGCTGCCGGAAGGCGTCAAGGTCAAGGTGATGTCGTTCGACACCAAGGCAATCGTCGCCAAGACCGACGCCGACAAGGCGAAGTTCTCGGAACTGTTCGGCGGCTGAGCCGGCAATCCAGTCGGCATGCCCCCCTAGCGGCATGCCGACTGCGAAACCCGAGCGCATCGGCTGATCGATCCCAGGAAAAGCAATCATGTCAACACGGATCAGGGAAAGCCGGGGCCAGGAAATGGTCCTGACGGCGGCGGTGGCCATCGTCATCGTCCTGCTTTCGCTGCTGCCGATGCTGCGCCTGATCAAGGAGATCGTGGCACCCGGCGGCACGCTGTCGGCCGTCGCGATAAAGGCGGGGCTCGCCAGTCCGGCGACCTGGGTCGCCACCTGGCACACACTGGTCGTCGGTATCGGCGGCACCCTGCTTGCGGTGTTGTCGGGTACGCTGGTGGCCGTCCTCGTCACTCTGACCGATATCCGCGCTCGCAGCGCCATGGTGCTCTGTTACGTCATGCCCTTGATGATCGCGCCGCAGGTGACGGCGCTGGCCTGGCTGCAATTGTTCGGCCCGGCAAGCCCGTTCCTCAAGCTGTTCGGGGCGGCACCGCCGCTCGGTACCAGGAATCCGCTCTATTCGACATCGGGCATCATCCTGCTGCTCGGCGTGCAGTATGGCCCGCTGGTTTTCCTGCTGGTGCGCGCCGGCCTGCGCAAGCTGCCGCGCGAGCTGGTCGAAGCGGCGCGGGCGGGCGGCGCCGGCTGGTTCACCGTGCTGGTCACCATCGTGCTGCCCTTGATGACGCCGTCGATCATGGCGGCCGCCGCACTCGCCTTCGTCTCCTGCGTCGGCAAGTTCGGCATTCCGGCCTTTCTGGGCATTCCCGCCAACTATCTCGTGCTGCCGACGCTGATCTATCAGAAGCTGGCTGGCGGCGGCCCCGCCGTCCTCGGCGAAACCGCGTTCCTGTCGGTGCTGATCGGCATCATCGCCATGGCCGGTATCCTTGCCCAGGAGATCATGAGCCGCCGCCGCGACTATCGCATCAGCTCCACATCGCTTTCGGCCGAGCCATACGAACTCGGCCGCTGGCGGCCCGCCGTGCAGGCCGGCATGTGGCTGCTGATCATCGTAGTGCTGTTCCTGCCGCTGTTCGGGCTGGTTCTGACATCGCTGGTGCCGGGCTACGGCATCGCGCTCACCGCCAAGACGGCGACGCTCGACAATTATCGCTTCGTGCTGTTCGAGCATGACGCGGCCGGCCGCGCCTTCTTCAACAGCTTCTGGCTGTCGATCGCGGCGGCCTTCTTCGCGGTCCTGGTTGCCGTGCCGATCGGCTATCTGATCGCATGGGGCAAGCAGCGCTGGGTGCGGCTGCTCAATCTGTCGGTGGAACTGCCCTATGCACTGCCCGGTGTGGTGCTGGCCATCGCCTCGCTGCTCATGTTCCTGCGGCCGATCCCGCTGACCGGCATCCAGCTCTACAACACCGTCTGGATCATCCTCTACGCATATCTCGCCCGCTTCCTGGTGCTGGCGCTGCGGCCAACCATCAGCGGCTATCACCAGATCGACCGGGCGCTGGAGGAGGCTGCGCAAGTGGCCGGCGCCGGGCTGTTCACGCGCATGCGCACGATCATCTTTCCCTTGGTGGCACCGGCGGCGATCGCCGGCGGCCTGCTGATCTTCATGACGGCACTGAGCGAACTCACCGTTTCGGCGCTGCTGTGGTCGTCGGGCTCGGAAACCATCGGCGTGGTGATGTTCTCCTTCGAGCAGGGCGGCGATTCCAACTATGCGGCGGCGATGTCCGTCATCACCGTGGCGGTCACCTTCGTGCTGATGCTGGTCACCAATCTGCTTGCCCCCTACCTTCCGACCGGAGTGCTGCCATGGCGCGATTGAGCCTGGACAATGTGACCAAGAGCTTCGCCAATTTCGATGCCGTCAAGGACGTGTCGATCGACGTCGCCGACGGCGAGTTCCTGGCAGTGCTCGGCCCTTCCGGGTGCGGCAAGACGACGTTGCTGAGGCTGGTGGCCGGATTCGAGAAAGTGACCTCAGGCGAAATCCGCATCGGCAATGAGGTCGTGTCGGGCAAGGGCGGCAGCGTCGCGCCGGAAAAGCGGCGTGTCGGCATCGTCTTCCAGAACTATGCGCTGTGGCCGCATATGACGGTGGCCGAGAACATCGGCTATTCGCTGAAGGTGGCGAAGCTCGACAAGGCTGTCGCCCGCCGGAAGGTTGAAGACGCACTCGCCCTTGTCAATCTGCAAGGGCTGGGCGAGCGTCGGCCGGCCAATCTTTCCGGCGGCCAGCGCCAGCGCGTGGCGCTGGCGCGCTGCCTTGTCGCCGCGCCCTCGCTAGTGCTGTTCGATGAGCCGCTCGCCAACCTCGACGTGCATCTG
>NZ_RZTF01000345.1:6264-6816 GCF_004023175.1 Mesorhizobium sp. M7A.F.Ca.MR.362.00.0.0 | reverse complement strand
GCATCTGAGGGCATCGATGGAGGACGAGTTCGCATCCTTCCACAAGCGCACCGGCACCACCATCGTCTACATCACCCATGATCAGGCCGAGGCGATGGCATTGGCCGACCGCATCGCGGTGATGGATGACGGGCGCCTTGCCCAGTTGGCGACGCCGCGCGAGCTCTATCATGAGCCGGCAAATGAAATGGTCGCATCCTTCATTTCGCAAGGCATTTTGCTGCCCGCCGACGTGCTGAGCGCGGAGCAGGCGGGCCACTGCAAGATCCGGGTTCTCGGGACTGAACTGATTGTCCGCTGCCGGCCAGGCGAGCGGCCTCGCGCTGGCGCCAAGATCTGCTGCCGGTCGGCCGATCTCGACGTGTCGCCGGACGGTCCCGGCTTCGATGGCCTGGTCAAGCGGGTGATCTATCAGGGTGGCTCGGCGCACATCGAATTCACGCCTTCGACCAGTCCCGATCTCACCTTGCATTTCGAACAGCCCGACCCGGTTGTGCTGGAGAGCGGAGCCCAGGCGCGTCTGCGGATACGGTCCGGCTGGCTGATCCCGGC
>NZ_RZTF01000345.1:0-6254 GCF_004023175.1 Mesorhizobium sp. M7A.F.Ca.MR.362.00.0.0 | reverse complement strand
GATCCCGGCGGCGGGGGCGGCATCGTGATGATGCTCGACCTGCTCGGCGGCTTTGGCGAAAAGGGCCGCACCAGCCTTGCTGTCAGCAGCGGCAAGGATCGCATCCTGCTCGACGTCGGCATCAAGGTTGGCGCTTCGGGCGCGGACTACTATCCGGCGCTGGACGGGGCGGTCACCGATATCGACGCGCTGTTCGTCTCGCATGCGCATGAGGATCATGTCGGCGCGCTGAGTTGGCTGCTGTCGCGCGGCTATGCCGGCCGGATTTTCATGACGGCCGAGACCCGCAATGAGGCGCCTGCCACGCTCGCGGGCTATGCTGAGCCCGAGGATTTCAGGCGGTTCCCTTTTCCCGAAGACCGCATCGAATTGTTCGAACCCGGCGATACGCTGAAGAGCGGAAATCTCACGATCCGGACGGGACGCTCGGGGCATGTCGTGGGCGGCGTCTGGTTTGCCGTGGACGATGGCGAGAGCCTCGTCGCCTATTCGGCCGATGTGGTGCCGGACAGCAATGTCTTCGTCATGGATACGATCCCGCACTGCGACCTGCTTGTCCTCGATGCTTCCTATGGCGCCGATCCGGTGCCGGGGGCGGCGCGTGCGCGTGAAATCTCGCAATGGGTGGCGAGGCATTCGGACGGGTGTCTTTTGCCGACGCCGCTCTCGGGTCGGTCGCTGGAACTGATCGCGGCCTTGCCTGGGCCGTTCGCGATCCATGCCGGCATGCGTTCGTCCCTGGAAGCGCAGATCGGCGCCACGGCAGCCTTGTTGCCGGGTGTTTGCGCGTTGCTGCGCCGCCGCTTGCAGGAAGCAGCCGACTGGGCCGATGCTGATCCCCTGCCGTCCACGCCGTTGCTGGCGGATGACGGCATGGGTGAAGCCGGCCCGTCGTCGCGCCTCTTGCCGCGTGCCGACCATTCCGGTTTTCCGGTGCTGCTTACCGGCCATCTGCCGTCAGGCTCGCCGGGCGATCTGTTGCACAAGGCCGGCCGGGCGGACTGGGTGCGCATGCCGACCCATCCGACGCTGTCGGGCAATGTCGACATCTGGGAGAAGGCCGGCCGTCCCGCCGCACTCGGTCATTCCTGCACGCCGGACCTTCTCGGCGATCTGCAAACCCACATCCCGTCGCTGCGCACGCAATGCCGCACCGGCCAGCGCATAGTGGTGTCGGAGGCAAGAAAACGATGAGAATTCTGATCTGCAACGACGACGGCATCGAAGCGCCGGGGCTTGCCCGTCTGGTCAATGCGGCCGGCGCGTTGAGCGACGATGTCTGGGTGGTCGCGCCCGACGGCAAGCGCACCGCTGCCGGCTCGTCATTGACGATTGCCAGGCCATTGACCATGCGGCGCGTCAAACCGAACTGGTACTCCTGTTCCGGCACCCCGGCCGATTGCGTGGTAAGCGCCATGACCTGGCTGTTCGCCGATTCCGGGAAGCCGGGCCTTGTGCTGTCGGGCGTCAACGATGGCCGCAACGTTGCCGAGGACCTTGCCTATTCCGGTACGCTCGGCATTGCGCGGGAGGCGACGTTCTGGGGCGTTCCAGCCATCGGCTTCTCACGCGTGAAAAATCCTGATTTCACCGATGGCGACGACCAATGGCTTGGCGCGCTAATCGCCTCGTTGTGGCAATCGCGCGCAGAATGGGCGACGGAGGGTCATTGGCTGAGCGTCAACCTGCCAACGGCGCTGCCGGCCGAAATCCGGCAGCCGCGCATCGGTCGCGACAAGATCGCCCGCAAGGCCGAGATCGTGGAAAGCGATGGCGATCGCACTATCATCACGGTGCCGCGCGGTCGGGCCCATGACAGCCAGCCGGGTGACGAAAACGAGGCGATCGATGCCGGCTTCATCAGCATCAACCGGCTGAACTGGTTTGGCGAGACACGGCTGGACGAACGGTTTCTGGACGGGATCCCGCGCCAGCGGCAAACTGGCTGACCTGGGGTCTGCGCGTCGTCATCCGATCACCAACCTGTCAGCGGTTAAATCAAGCCAATCCACCACCTATGCTTGAAGCCGCCGCTATTTCATTCCACATCGGTCAGGATGAAGGGCGAGACAGGAGAACGGCGGCATCTGTTGTGGGCTTTGCCCGCATCGCTGATCCTGCATGCGCTCAGCGCTGCGTTCCTGGTCTACAAATTCCCGGCGCCTCCCCAACAGCCGCAGCAGGAACAGGCGGTAAACGTCGCGCTCGTGTCTCCGCCCGATCAGCCAAAGCCGAGACCCGCGCCGGCGCCGCCCCCAAAGGGGCCCAAGGCCGAAAAGCCGCAGGAAACGAAGGTTGAAAAACCGCCCGAGCAGAAAGTCGAAAAACCACCTCCGCCGGAAAAGCGGCCTCAGGAGCCCTCGCCAGTCGAGGTTTTCAAGCCCGTTTTTCAGTTCGGCGACAAGGATACCGGCCCCAGGAAATCCCTGGATGGGGGCAGCGCTCTAGACAACTCGCCGTCACCGGCCAAGGATGATGTTTCGAAGCCGCCTGTCGTGCCGAAGCAGGCGGAGAACCAATCCGCTACTCCGGTAGACTCCGAGGGCCGGCCAGATTCAACCAAGGCCGACGACAAGCCGGCAACCGCGGCGAAGGACGCCGAGCCCACACAGGAGACGCAGGCAGATTCAACCGAGGAGATGGATAAACAACAAGCAGCCAAACAGGAGGCAGATAAGCAGGCGGCGCTCGATGCCGCCAAGCAAAAGGGTGCGGCACCAGCGCCTTTGGCTGCGGATGGTGGCGGCAGCGAGATCGACCTTCCCACATCAGCCGATGCGCCGAAGCCCAAACCCACAAATGCGCCGAAGCCCAGCCCCTCAAAGCCCTCGAAGTCTGCATCTCGGAACGCTTCGGGCCTCCCGGGCGTCCGCAAACTCCTCTATTCACAGGGCGCTACCGGCGATGCGCTGGCCACGACCTCGAAGAGCGGCGTGCCTCGCGGCCAGCGTGCCGCCAAACTTTGCGCCAGCGCGTTGCAGCAGCAACTGCTGGACGCCTCGTATCTCCCCGAGTTGATCCCAAGTGTTCCGCTGAAGGTCGGTAATATCCTCGACGCCCCGGATGTCGCCTTCCGCACGACAACCACATGGTACCATCTGGGCTTCCGGTGCGAGGTCGACACCGGTGCGACGAGGGTCTTGTCCTTCAATTTCCGTGTCGGGCCAGTGATCCCGGCCGACGAATCGGTCCGTCTTGGGCTGCCTGTTCGCTGACAGATTAGGCCGGCACACCGAGCCCGGACAATTGCCGGCTAACTTCTTGCCAGTCGGCGCAGACGAAATCGGCACCGGCAGCCGTCAGCCGCGCGGCGTGCTCGGCATAGGTATGGCCGCCACCGGTTTAGCCGATCGCCGTCATGCCGGCGGCGACAGCGCCCTGAATGCCGAAGGGCGAGTCTTCGATGACGATGCAGTCAACGGGATTGGCGCCGATCTTGTCCGCCGCGAAGAGGAAGATGTCCGGCGCGGGCTTGCCGTTCTTGACCATCGAGGAGCTGTAGATCGCGTCGCCGAAGAAACGCACCAGCCCGGTCACGGCAAGGCTGTGGTTTATGCGCTCGACGGAGGAGGACGAGGCGACACAGCGGTCGCCCGCAAGCGTCTCCAGAAACGCAGTGATTCCCGGTGTCGGCTTCAATTCCTGCGAGAACAGCACCTTGGTCTCGGCCCAGATGTCGCCGTCCGCCGCCGCCGGAAACTGGTGCCCGGTCAATTCCTTGATCCTGGCGATGATATCGGACTGCTTCATGCCGATGCATTGGGCGATGATTCTGGTGTTGACACCGGGCATGCCGTGCTTTTCGTAGACGCGCTCATAAGCGCGGGCGGCCAGAGGCTCGCTGTCGACGAGAACGCCGTCGCAATCGAAAATAATAGGCCTTGGTCGCGCCACGCGTTCCCCTCTCGAGTCAATTTTCGCACATCGCTATCGACAAAAAGTCAAATGTTCAATAGCGCGTGCGTTTTTGAGGGCGCGAAGAGCGGGCTCAAAGCTGGCGCAACGCATCGCTCGCACGGGAAGACCCGAGCGCCCGTTGCATGGCTTGCCGGGACTGCGCGCGATCCGGGGTGATCCAGTTCGGTTCGGCGCCGAGAAAGCGGTCGAGGAAAGCCACCGCATAGGCCGGCATCTCGGTCACGTTCTCGCGATAGGACCACCATGTGCGCAAATCGTCGGCGCATTTGTCGATGCCGGGTGCCGTGCCGAATTCCTGCTCGTGGATCGCCGAAATCACCGAGACGCAGTAGTTGGTGTAGAGGAAACCCTCCGGCCAGAAGCGGACGATTTCCAGCGTGCCGGCGTTCGTATCCGTCTCGACCAGCTGGGTGAGGCCGGAGATTTCTTTTGCCGGCGCCTGTTTTATCAACTCGCGCAGCACGAGGCCGGCGGCAAAGACGATGAAGTCGGCGCGGTCGATCGCGGCGAAGCGCTTCTGCGCCTCCATGATCTCGACCCAGTCGAGAAAGGCCCTGGTGAGCTTGGCCTCGTCGATCTCGAAGCGCACGCCGAACGTATCCGAGACCACCTTCGCGCTGCCGCGAAAAGTGGCGCGGAACCAGCGCAGCTGCCGCAGCCGATGGCGAAGATCGGGCATCAAGGCCAGTTCGTCCCTGAAGGGCAGATCCATATTCCTCGTATCCTGTTTCCCGGTCAGCCTAGCACAACGGTGGCACGGCCGAAATCGGTCAGCGCCCTTGTGGATGACCGCAGCCGAGGCCAATATCATACATATTGACATTCTCGGAAACAAATGTTCTCACTTTGCTGTTGTCACGCGCCGGTCCAAGGTGCGGTTCAACTGAGGCTTCGGGAGGAGAACCGAATGGCGATTTGGCAGTGGGGACTGCTTCTGCTGGTTATTGTGTGGGCGCTGCAGTCGCTCGGCGTCTGGCTGCAGATGCGGCACTATTCGGATGTCTTCAGGGGCGTCACCGACCAGTACAAGGACGGCTTCGTCGGAGCCGGCAATTTTCGCGGTCGGTTGGCCAAGGGCACCATCGCGCTCGTCGTGGTGACACCCGATCTGGTCGTGCGCCGCCTGATGGTGATGAGCGGCCGTTCCGTCTTCACCAAATTCAAAAGACATGAAGAGTTCGAGGGTGTTCCCCTCGATAAACTCCGGTCCAACCCTGCAATCATGGGGGAGGGGGAACCCGGTGTGGCCGAGGCCGTGAAACGGGCGATCGAGCAGATCGACAAGACACGGTCGGAGCCGGGGAAGAAGCCGGGCCTGTCCGGTTTGAACATAGCAAGGGCTTAGAGCCGGAGGATTTCGGGCTCTAAATCAAAGGGATAGAGGACGCCGCGCACCGACTGGGATCAACTGGCGGGTGGCATAAGGAGGAGAAATGTCTGTATTTTCGTTGTTGGCGCAGCATGCCGACATGGCCGTGCACAATCTGCATGTCGCAGGTGCCATGGTCTCGGATGCCGCATTGCATGGCAAGCTCGCTGTCGAGCATGCCTCCGACCATCTCGTTGTCCTCGCACAAGCGGACAGCGGACCGATCACTGTCGATCAGTTCAAGGAAAAGCTGAAGGACGTCCAGCAGGAAGAGCAGCTCGGCTGGCTGACCGCCATCGGCAAGTACTTTATCGGCATCTTCCAGAAGGGCGGCGAGGTCTTCGCCGGCTTCGTCACCGGCATCATCCCGACGCTGGTGGTGCTGATGACGGCCTTCTACGCGGTCACCGAACTGGTCGGTGAAGAGCGTGTGCATGGTCTGGCGCGCGGCGCCGGCCGGATCGCGCTGACGCGCTACACGCTGTTGCCGCTGCTGGCGGTGTTCTTCCTCACCAATCCGATGGCCTATACGTTCGGATCGTTCCTGGAAGAAAAGCACAAGCCGGCCTTCTATGACGCGGCCGTGTCCTATGTGCACCCGCCGCTCGGCCTGTTCCCGCACATCAATCCCGGCGAGTATTTCGTCTGGGGCGGCATTCTCGTCGCGCTGCTGGAGCTGGAAAAAAAGGGCGTCGTCGTCGCCGGCTACCACGTCAAGGTGGCGATCTGGTACGCCATCGTCGGCCTCGTCGTCATCCTGCTCAAGGGCATGCTGACCGAGCGCATCACCGCCATCATGGCACGCCGCCAGGGCGTCGAGCTGTAAGGGCGGGGAGGACATCATGGCCAAGACATACAAAGCCGTAAGGATCACCCAGGGCAAAACCGGCTGGGGCGGCCCGCTCGTCATCGAGCCGACCGAACAGCGCAGCAAGGTTGTTTCCGTCACCGGTGGTGGCATCCACCC
>NZ_RZTF01000344.1:0-6842 GCF_004023175.1 Mesorhizobium sp. M7A.F.Ca.MR.362.00.0.0 | reverse complement strand
CGACAGGGTGAGGCGGGGCCTCGCGCTTGAGGCAGCCGCGCTTATTCGACTATAGATTGCGCGCGGCATTTCCGGCGCCCTTGGGGGGCGCTGGGCGACGCCGTGGGCAACAAGCATAGAACGATCGGATCTTCGCCATGCAGCTTCGCAGCTTCATTTTCCTGGGACTTTGCGCCGCACTCGGCATGAGTTCCCCAGCCTTCGCCGGCGTGCCGGCAAATATGGCCGCACAGCCTTCGGCTGAAACAACTTCTGCCATCAACGTCGCCGTCAAGAGTGATGCGTCGCAATTGAAGCTTCTAAAGAAGAAGAAAAACCCGACGCCCGACGACCTCGCCCAGATCAAGAAGATCGAGGCCAAGATCGTTGCCGACAAGGAAGCCGCCAAAGCCAAGGCGCTCGAAGCCAGGAAACTGGCGATGCGCGAGGCGGCAAAGGCCAAGGCCGACGCTGAACGGCAGGCGTTCCTGGCCAAGAAGGGCAAGAGCACGCAGGCAACCCAGGTGGCCGATGCCAAGCCGGCCAAGAAGCTGGTTGCCAAGATCATCGAACCAATCGAACCGATCGCGCCGATCCAGTCGGCCGAGCCGCTTCCGGCAGAGGCGATGAACATCGCCCTGACCGGCAACAATGGCGAGTTGCGCAGCGAGGTCATCGGCCAGAAGCAGCCGAGCAGCGGCGGTTTGTTCGCCGGTCTCTTCGGCGGTAGCTCTTCCTCTTCGTCGATTTCATATCTTCCCGAGACACGGGCTCTCGACCAGGCTCTCGCCAAGAGGGAAGCCAAGAAGCAGTTCAAGGTGAAGCCGGAATTCGTGCCGCAGGACGTGGAATTCAGCGGTTACGCTGCCGGCACCATCGTTATCGACACCAGCGCGCGCCGCCTCTACCTCGTCGAATCGTCCTCCACCGCGCGCCGCTACGCCATCGCGGTCGGCCGCGACGGCCTGCAGTTCAAGGGTACGGTTGCAGTCGGTGACAAGCAGGAATGGCCGCGCTGGATCCCGACGCTGGACATGCAGAAGCGCGAGCCGAAGCATTACGGCCAGTATAAGGACGGTATGCCCGGCGGTGGCCAGAATCCGCTCGGCGCGCGCGCCATCTATCTCTATGACGGCAAGAAGGACACGCATCTGCGCATCCACGGCACCATTGCGCCGCAGTCGATCGGAACCAGCGCCTCGAATGGTTGCTTCCGCATGATCAACGAGCACGTCATGGACCTTTACAGCCGCGTCAGGGTTGGCACCAAGGTCGTCATCATCTGACGTTTTCGTCATCCTGCCGAAAGGGCCGGCTCAGCCGGCCCTTTTGTTTTGCCTTGTTCACGATCCAAGCGCCTTCTTGGGAAAAAAGCTTCGCGGCGGTTTTTTCTCTGGCGGAATCAATCCGGCCGCGTTAAGCGATGACTCCCATGGCGCGATATGTATTCATCACAGGCGGCGTGGTTTCCTCACTTGGAAAAGGCATTGCCGCAGCGGCCCTTGGGGCTCTCCTGCAGGCGCGAGGCTATCGCGCACGCATCAAAAAACTCGATCCCTACCTGAATGTCGATCCAGGCACGATGTCGCCGTACCAGCATGGCGAAGTCTTCGTCACCGACGATGGTGCGGAAACCGATCTTGATCTTGGCCATTACGAGCGCTTCACAGGCCGCTCCGCCAACCAGCAGGACAACATCACCACCGGCCGCATCTACAAGAACATCATCGAGCGCGAGCGGCGCGGCGACTATCTCGGCGCAACCGTGCAGGTCATCCCGCACGTCACCGATGAGATCAAGAATTTCGTTCTTAACGGCAATGACGACTATGATTTCGTGTTGTGCGAGATCGGCGGCACGGTCGGCGACATCGAGGCGATGCCATTCCTGGAAGCTATTCGCCAGCTCGGCAACGACCTGCCGCGCAACAACGCCGTCTACGTCCATCTGACGCTGATGCCCTACATACCGACGGCAGGCGAGCTGAAGACCAAGCCGACTCAGCATTCGGTCAAGGAGCTGCGCGGCATCGGCATCGCGCCCGATATCCTGCTGGTCCGTGCCGACCGCGCCATTCCCAAGGAAGAGCGCAGGAAACTGTCGCTGTTTTGCAATGTGCGCGAAAGTGCCGTGATCCAGGCGCTCGACGTGCCGCATATCTACGATGTGCCGATGGCTTACCATAGGGAAGGGCTCGATTCGGAAGTGCTGGCCGCCTTCGGCATCGATCCGGCGCCGAAGCCGCGCATGGAGCCGTGGCAGGCGGTATCCAACCGCATCCACAATCCGGAAGGCGAGGTCACCATCGCCGTTGTCGGCAAATATACCGGCCTCAAGGACGCCTACAAATCTCTGATCGAGGCGCTCTCGCATGGCGGCCTTGCCAACCACGTCAAGGTCAAGCTCGACTGGATCGAATCGGAGATCTTCGAAAAGGAAGATCCGACGCCCTGGCTGGAAAAGGTGCATGGCATCTTGGTTCCCGGCGGTTTTGGCGAGCGCGGCTCCGAAGGCAAGATCCTGGCGGCGAAGTTCGCGCGTGAGCGCAAGGTGCCGTACTTCGGTATCTGCTTCGGCATGCAGATGGCCTGCATCGAGGCGGCGCGGTCGCTGGCCGGCGTCGAACATGCGTCTTCGACCGAGTTTGGTCCGACCGAAGAACCGGTGGTCGGCCTGATGACCGAATGGCTGAAAGGCAACATGCTGGAGAAGCGCCGCGAAACCGGCGATCTCGGCGGCACGATGCGGCTCGGCGCCTATCAGGCCGAGCTCGCCAAGGGCTCCAAGATCGCCGAGATCTATGGCGACACACAGATTTTCGAGCGCCATCGCCACCGCTACGAGGTCAATGTCGACTACAAGGAGCGGCTTGAGGATTGCGGCCTGGTGTTTGCCGGCATGTCGCCCGACGGCGTGTTGCCGGAAACGGTCGAATACCCGGACCATCCGTGGTTCATCGGCGTGCAGTATCACCCGGAACTGAAAAGCCGGCCGCTCGAGCCGCATCCGCTGTTCGCCAGTTTCATCGAGGCGGCCGTGGAGCAGAGCCGGCTGGTGTAGCGATCAGGTCGGGCGGCAATGCAGACCTATGTCGCACTGCTTTACAGTATCATCCTGGCTGAGGGGCGACGGGTCGTCATGGCCGACCTCAAGGCCATGGCCGAAGAGCTCGGGCTGAACAACCCGCGCACGCTGGTGGCGACGGGCAATCTGGTCTTCGAGGCACCGGCAACTGATATCGCCGACCTCGAACAGTGGTTGGAGGCAGCCTTCGAAAAAACCTTCGGCCGCCATGTCGATATCATCGTGCGCGGTGCCGAGGACTGGCTGAAGCTTGCCGCCGGCAATCCGTTTCCGATGGAATCGAATGCGACCGCGGATCAGGTGGCGGTGCGCGTGATGCGTAAGCCTGCACCCGAGCAGGCCGTGACGGCACTGCAGGCCTATGCCGCCGAGGACGAGAAAGTGACTTCGCTCGGCGGCGACATCTGGGTCGTCTTTTCGCGAGAGAGGCCAAGTTCGCGGCTGCTCGCGGCAATGAACCACAAGCGCATGGGCATCGGCACGTCGCGCAACTGGAACACGGTGCGCAAATTGGCCGAGATGATCGGGTAGTTGGGGCGGCTTTGCGCCGCCCCTGATGATGCTCGTCAGGCTTTCGCGGTCTTGGCGCCTGCGCCCAGAGCGGCGGTGCGCAGCACGTAGTAGATAATGCCGGCGATCGCCACGCCGAAGAACCAGCCATAGACACCCCACCAGGACGGCAGCCAGTTGGTGAAGTTGGGCAGGATCGACGAGAAGATGGCGCCGATGCCTGCTGCGATGAATGCATTGACGTGCCAGCCGCCCTGGAAACGGAACTCGCCGTCCTCGCGGTAGAGCGCCTCGACGTCGACCTCGCCCTTCCGGATCAGGTAGTAGTCGACCATCATCACGCCGAAGATCGGCCCCATTGTCGCGCCGATGATGTTGACGAAGGAAGCGGCACTGCCTTCCCACGGCGCGAAGGGGTAAAGCAGCAGGGCAATCACGGCCGCGATATAGCCGCCCTTCTTGAAGTCGATCTGCCTGGGAAAGACGTTGGAGAAGTCGAAGGCCGGCGAGACGAAGTTTGCCACCACGTTGATGCCGAGGGTTGCCACGGCAAAAGTCAGGGCTGCGAGCGCTGCCAGGAACCAGCTGTCGAATTTCGCCGAGATCTGGTCGGGATGCAGCAGCACTTCGCCATAGACATCAAAGGCGGCAATGGTGGTGACGCCGGCGACCAGCGAGAACAGGATCAGGTTGATCGGCAGGCCCCAGATGTTGCCCTTGCGCAGCGATGCCTTGTCCGGCGCGTAACGGGCGAAATCGCAGAAGTTGAGATAGAGCGCCGAGAAATAGGTGACCCAGATCGCCGCCACCGCAAACAGCGAGGTCCACGATCCCGGCGTGCCCGGCACGCCCGCGTCCTTCGTCTTGTCCAGCAGCACGTCCATCGGGATATCGCTGGTGAAGGCAAATCTCCCGGATTTGACGCAGAGATAGATCGCCAGGATCAGCATCATCACCCAAACCGCGGGGCCGGCCCAGTCCTGGAAGCGGCGCACCGTTTCCATGCCGTTCTGGATGATCAGCAGTTGCAGCCCCCAGATGACCACGAAGCAGATCACCTCCAGGCCGGTATGGCCGAGGAAATGCGTGCTGGCGTTGAAATCGGCGAACCATTGTGTGCGGATCAGCAGCGCCACGATCGCGCCCGAGGCGGCGGCCGTCTGCGCGCCGTACCAGAAACAGGCGACGATGGCGCGCACCAGTGCCGGTATGTTGGCGCCCCAGATGCCGAAAGAGGCGCGGGCAAGCACGGGGTAGGGCACGCCCGTCTTCACGCCGGCATAGCCGACCATGTTCATCAGCACATAGATGATCAGCGAGCCGATACCGATGGCGATGATGAAGTTGACGAAGCCGCCGCAGAACAGAAACAGGCTAGCGGCCAGATAGTAGCCCCAAAGGCTGTGGACGTCCGACGTCCAGACGTTGAAGATCGAGAATGGTCCCCAGTTTCGAACTTTGGCCGGAGCCAGATCCTCGTTGTACAGATCAGGTGAAGCACCCTGTATCGTCATGGCAATGTTCCCCTTTTGCAGCACGCGCCCTCACGCGTTGACCGCGTGCAGGTTAAGCCTGCCGCAGGGGAACCGACAAGCAACCTATTTGCCGGCTTTGGCCTTAAAGATATTCAATGAGAACTGCGATTATCGATGCAAGGCGATGGTGGGTCATCGCTGAACCCGGCACGGATGATTCGAAGTTCGACGCTGGGATTCCAATGTGAAGCGGTGGCTGCCGACATCTTCGGTAGGGGGCCCTAAGCGATGGCCATCACCTGCTTGTGGTCCGCGACTTCAGCGAGCAGCCAATCCTGAAACAGGCCGGTGCCTGGTTTGTTGCCGATGCTGCGACGCTGATGCAGGTAAATGCCGGCCGGATAGGTGTGGCGGACATGGAACGGCGCGACCAGTTTGCCTTGCTGCAGAAAATCTTGCGCCATGATCGTGTCCGCAAGCGCTATTCCGGCGCCATTGATCGCTTCGCGCATGATGAGCGTACAATCATCCAGTGTTGTGCTGGATTTTGGCGTCGTTTCCAGAACGCCTTCCTGCTCCAGCCAACGCTTCCATCTCATGGTTTCGCATTCATGGATCAGATGATGATTGACCAGATCGGCCGGCGATCGCAGCGGCACAGGCCCCTCCAAAAGCGAAGGCGCACAGACCGGCGTCAAAAGCAGCGGGATCAGCAACGTCAAAGCCGGGCCGGCCTTGTAGACGAACTCGTCGACAATGGCCAAATCGAAGTTGGCGCGCTTGCCTGAAGTGGAGATCTCCAAATCCACCGACGGATGCAACCGGCGAAAGTTCGGCAACCGGTCCGCCAGCCAAAGGTTCAGAACGGTGGGCACGCACAAGACCCGGACCCGTTGGATCTTGCCGTGGCGCGAGCCGTCCGAGAGGCTGACGTCATCGGTGGCGCGCCAGATGGCTTCGAACGCCTCCGAGAGGCTGCGCGCATAGTAGGAGCCCCGGATGGTTGGCGTTATCTGGCGAAAACCGCGTTCGAACAGGTCCTGGCCAAGATTTCGTTCAAGCGCGCGGATGTGGCGGCTGACAGCCGAGGGTGTCAGATGCAGTTCTTCCGCCGCGTCCTTGACGCTGCCGAGGCGAGCGGCGGCCTCGAAAGCGCGCATGCCATTGAGTGAGGGAAGGGCCATTCGACGATCATGAATTGTCAGTTGAGTTTTTGTCAATCGACATGGGCAGAATTCGCGTTTGATCGCCTGCCCCGTTAGGGGATACCCAGAGGACAAGAGCAATTAAGTCGTCTCAAGCGACTGTTTGGGAACACCGGTACCATACCATCGACGGCTGAGACCGGCTTGACCAGTCTCACCGGTGGAGAGCGAAGCTTTGCTCGGTATCGCCGCAATTGGAGAGAGCGCCAGCCTATGCCTCAATCGCCAGCGCCGGTCTTCGAAGCTGCGGAGGAGATTTCCGCGGAAACCTCCGTCGTCGTGATTTTGCAAACTGCCCAACCAGGCTTTGGTCCCCGGGCAGCGGCTCTGGACGCTGAGATGAGCGGGATTCTCTCTCGTGCATGCTCTGACCCGGCCGCCTTGGCCGAATCCGGCACCTGCATCGATCTTATTGCCCCGCAGGCAGTATCGACCAAGCGCGTGGTTGTCCTGGCCTTGGGCAAAGCCGAAGCCGTAACCACCCTCTCGTTGGCGCGCGCCGGCGGTCTGCTTGCCGCACATCTGGAAGGCAAGGGGGAATGCGCGGCCACTCTGGTCCTGGACCCCATCGCTGGCATTGAACTATCC
>NZ_RZTF01000343.1:0-6887 GCF_004023175.1 Mesorhizobium sp. M7A.F.Ca.MR.362.00.0.0 | reverse complement strand
GTGCCGAACCCTTCAATCCATGGGCGAGCAGAAGCCGATCCTTGATGTCGGCGTCGACTATTCTGTCGCGCACGGACAGCGCCTGCTGTACAAACAGCGCCAGCACCTCTTGCTCAAGGCTGCGGTCACCCATCGTCTGGCGGGCAAGGTGTGCCAAATCGACCGGCCGTGACCGCCTTGGTCCGGATACGTCGCCCCCGGGCATTGAGAAGGCAATGCCGCTTTCGCCACGCATGAACTCGAACTCCGTTTCTTCGATTCGCCCAAAAACCTAGGCGAATCCAATGGACAACGGGTTAATGAATGGCCGGGAAAAATGTTGCCAAAGCGGCGCCCAAATCACAGTTCCGTTAACCTTATATTTAAAGTTTTACGTATCCCGCGGAATGCATGTTTTCTTTACCCCCCTGTGTCATTACGATACGAGGGGTCCATTTTCAGCCTCCTGCGCGGGGCAAGACAAACAGAATTATAAGCCCGCGGCAGCTAGTACAGGGTAGCGAAGGCATGGCAAAGAAACCAACGACGACGAGAACTCTCGACAGCGACGTGGCCAGGGAACTGGAAAAGGCGCTCGATCTCGACCTCAGCAACGAGATCGGCAACGGCGACCTCGACATCGCGGCTTCTATGGAGGATCTGGAAGCTCAGATATCCCAGGCGGCCGACGAGTTGGCGCGCGAGGGACGCAATCATAAGCCGGAACAAAACCCGGAGCCCGTAGTCAATCAGAACCACGCCGCGAAACCCGCGCCCAAGGCAAAGCCTGCCGAATTGCGCCCCGTGGAACCGCGCAATGGCGCCCAGCCCGCTGGTTTCGCACCGGCCAATGACGATCGCCAGAAGGACTATAAGACGCTCCTGCACAGCCTCAACAGGCGTGCCTCGAACACCATTTACTGGGTCGTTGCCTTCGTTTCGCTCGCCTGGTTCGCTGGCGCCGGCGGTTTGGCCAATCTGCTTTTCGGACCGAGCATCTGGAGAATCCGTACGCTCGACCAGTTCCTTGCCCGTCCGGAGCTGATCGGCCTTGCGGTCGCGGCCATCGTGCCCGTCATCCTGTTCTGGGCCTTCGCCGCCATGATTCGCCGCGCCCAGGAAATGCGCATCGCCGCACAGTCGATGACCGAAGTGGCCTTCCGCCTGACCGAGCCGGAAAACCTTGCCCAGGATCGCGTCATGATGATCGGCCAGGCCGTTCGTCGCGAGGTCGCGGCCATGGGCGAAGGCATCGAACGCACGCTTGCCCGCGCGGTCGAGCTGGAAACGCTGGTCCACAGCGAAGTCAACCAGATCGAACGCTCCTATTCCGAGAATGAATCCCGCATCCGCTCGCTGGTCGACGGGCTCGGCAGCGAGCGCGAAGCCGTCGTCACCCATGCCGAGCGCGTCCGCGCTTCGATCACCGGCGCGCATGAGACGCTGAAGGACGAGATCGGCGCCGCCTCCGACATCATCCGCGACTCGATCCTCAATGCGTCGACCAAATTGTCGATGACGATCACCAATTCCGGCGACACGCTGATCGACCGCATCAACGAAAGCTCGATGTCGATCTTCGATTCCGTCGAAGGCCGGCTCGATTCGATCACCGACCGTCTGTCGACCTCAGGCGAAGCCTTCGCCAGCCTTCTCGACACCCGCATTGCCAAGCTGACGGACACCACTGACGGCCTGACACGGTCGTTGACCGATCTGCTCGATGATCGCACCACCGGCATGGTGTCGCTGCTCGGCGGTGCCGCGCGCACCCTCAATTCCGAATTCGAGGCCAGCCTCAACGGCATCGAGCGGACGCTCGCCGAACGCGGCCAGGCACTGATCAGCGAGTTCCAGACGCGCGCCGAGGCGCTGGACACCGGAACGCAGAAGCTCAATGCGGCACTCGAAGCCCGCGCCCGCCAGATCAACGAAACGCTGGTCGAGCGCGCACGCGAAATCGCCCATACCTTTGCCGAGAGCAAGGACACGCTGTCGGCGATGATCGATCAGGGCAAGACCCAGATCGGCGCCGACATGGCCGACATCGTCACCTCGACCTCCTCCATGCTCGAAGCCCGCGCCAGCGACTTCGCCGGGCGCATGGAGGCCGCCCGCCATGTCGTGTCGCGTTCGTTCGACAGCGACATCCAGCGGCTCGCCGACGCCCGCGTCGGCATCGAGGAAGCCGTCGAGAACCACAGCAGGAAACTGTCCGAAAGCCGCGAGCGCATGGCCGCGGCCATGGAGGCCGACCTGGCGAAGTTCGCCGAGGGCCGCGCCGGCATCGATGCGGCGGTAACCAACCA
Organism: Mesorhizobium sp. M7A.F.Ca.MR.362.00.0.0; assembly: GCF_004023175.1. NCBI lineage: Bacteria > Pseudomonadati > Pseudomonadota > Alphaproteobacteria > Hyphomicrobiales > Phyllobacteriaceae > Mesorhizobium > Mesorhizobium sp. M7A.F.Ca.MR.362.00.0.0. Next base: position 4,599 of record NZ_RZTF01000343.1, on the reverse strand, counting down.
GGTGCAGAAGCTGGCCGAAGGCCGCAGCCTGATCTCGCGCGCTCTCGAAGAGGACCTGCGCAAGGTCAATGAATCGCGGGCGGCCATCGATGCATCGCTCGGCAGCCATCTCGAAAGGCTGGAAGAAGGCCGCAACAGGCTCTCCACTGCCTTGAACGAAGACTCCGGCAAACTGGTGCAAGCCCGTACGATTATTGATGAAATGGTCGCGGGCCATGTCGGTAAGCTCGCCGAGGGCCGCAACATTCTGTCACGCGCCCTGGAGGCCGACCTCGGCAAATTGTCCGACAGCCGCGCCAGCATCGACGGTCTGGTCGCCGGTCAGGTCGAGAAGATCGCCGAGGGCCGCGCCGTGCTCGCCAAGGCGTTGGAAAACGACATCGTCGGCATCAAGAGCCTCATCGAAACCCATTCCGCCAAACTGGCGGAGGACCGCACGCAGCTTTCCCATTCGCTCGACAGCGATCTGTCCGGAATACGCGGCCTGATCGAAAGCCACTCGGGACGGCTGGCCGAGGACCGCGGCCTGCTGTCCCAGACGCTTGAGGCCGACCTTGCCAAGCTGGCTGAAAGCCGTTCGAGCATCGACGGTCTGGTCGCCGGTCAGGTCGAGAAGCTGGCGGAAGGCCGCGACATTCTCAAGCGCGCCCTGGAATCCGATCTGAACACGATCAAGGGCGTTATATCGAGCCAGTCGGAAAAGCTGGCCGAGGATCGCGGTCAGCTTTCCCGGGTCCTGGAAGCCGATCTGCAGAATGTGAACAGCGTCATCGCCGATCACATGAACAAGCTCGTCCAAGACCGCTCCGCCCTGTCGAGGGCCCTTGAAGATGACCTCGCCAAGCTGGCCGACAGCCGTTCCAGCATCGACGGGCTGGTTGCGGGTCAGGTCGAGAAGTTGTCCGAGGGCCGAGATATCCTGCGGCGTGCTCTGGAATCCGACCTCAATGCGATCAAGGGCACCATTGCCGACCAGTCGCAGAAACTGGTCAATGACCGGGCTCAGTTCGCCCGGGCGCTCGAGGCTGATCTCGAAAGCGTCAACGGCTTGGTCAACAGCCATTCCGAAAGGCTCGTGCAGGACCGTTCGACGCTGTCGAAAGCGCTTGAAGCCGACCTCGAAAACGTCGGCGGCCTCGTCAACAGCCACGCGGAAAGGCTTGTCCAGGAGCGCTCGACCCTGTCGAAGGCGCTTGAGGACGATCTCGGCAAGCTGGCCGAGAGCCGCTCCAGCATCGATGGCCTGGTAGCCGGCCAGGTCGAGAAGCTCGCCGAGGGCCGCGATGTTCTCAAGCGCGCGCTGGAAGCCGACCTCGCCAAGCTGGCCGAAAGCCGCTCCAGCATCGACGGCCTGGTCGCCGGCCAGGTGGAGAAACTGGCCGAGGGTCGCGACATTCTCAAACGCGCCCTCGAAGCGGACCTGCAGAAGCTCACCGAAAGCCGCGGCGATATCGACAACATCATCGCCGGGCATGTCGGCAAGCTCGCCGAAGGCCGCAATATGCTGACCCTCGCGCTGGAAGACGATCTCGGCAAGCTGGCCGAGACCCGCAAGGATGTCGACCGCTCACTGTCGGGCCACATCGACCAGATCGCCGCCAGAAGCTCGGACATCTCTGCCGCTATCGCAGGCGATGTCGAGAAGATCGAGCAGGCATTCAGCCGCCAGACCGGCATCATCGAGGAGCGTGCCGGCACCATGGAGCGTGCGCTCTCGACAGGCGTAGACAACGTCCGCGCCGTGCTCGAGAAGAGCGCCGTGTTTGTCGCCGGCGCCCTGCGCGAAAAGGTGCTGGAAGTCACCAGCACCCTGCACGAGCAGGCCGGTGCCGCTTTCAGCGACGCCGACCGCAAGATCGCCGAGCGCGCCGAGCAGACGTCCGCCGCCCTGCTGGCGCGGGCCGAAGACATCGCCCGCACCTTCGAGGATGCAGACCGTCGCCTCCACGCTCGCGCCGAAGACACGTCCAACGCCTTGCTTGCCCGTGCCGACGATACATCCAGCTCGCTGCTGGCCCGCGCGCATGAAACCGCCGATCAGCTGGCCGCTCGCGCGAGCGAGATCGCCGGCACCTTCGACGCGGCGGATCAGAAGCTGGCCGCCCGTGCCCAGGAAGCCGCCGATCAGCTGACTGCCCGGGCCCAGGACACCGCGGATCATCTGGCCGCCCGTGCAAGCGAGATTGCCGGCACGTTCGATGCGGCCGACCAGAAGCTGGTTGCCCGCGCTATCGAGACCGCCCAGTCGCTGGCCGCGCGTGCCGGCGACATCCTGCGCAACTTCGAAGGCGCCGACCAGCGGCTCGGCATGCGCATCGGCGAATCGGCCGAAGCGCTTGCCGCACGCGCGTCGGACCTTGGCCGCATTTTCGATGCCGCCGACCAGCAACTCGTCTCGCGCATCGCCGAGGGTTCGGAAGCGCTGTCGAGCCGTGCCTCGGAAATCGGCCGTATCTTCGACGAGGCGGATCAGCGTCTGGTGTCGCGCATCGCCAGCAGCACCTCCACGATCGGCGAGCATGCCGAGACAATCGTCGGTGCCTTTGCCGATACCGAGCAACGGGTTGCCGAACGCGCAAGGCGGACCGGCCAGGAGATGGCCGTGCATGCCCGCGAAATCGAGCAGGCGCTTGCCGGTGCGGACGAGCGTTTCGCGTCGAGTGCCGCGGCCGCGGCAGCCCGTGTCGAAGAGCAGGTCTCGGGCGTCGAGAACCGCCTCGCCTTCACAGCCGAGACGATGGGCCAGAAGCTCAACGAACAGGTGTCGAATGCCGAGGCGCAACTCGTCTCGCGCGCCAATGTGATCGCCGAGACCTTCACCGCGGTTGGCCAGCATATCGGCCAAAGCACCAACGATGCCGCCAAGACGATCGGCGCCAACACCCGCGAACTCAACACCATGCTCGCCGCACGTTCGGCCGAAATGTCGAAGATCCTCGACGAAACCGCACGGCCCCTGGTCGAGCGCTTCGCCCAGGGCGGCTCGGACCTGCAAAAGAGCATGGAAGAGGTCACCGAACGCGCCACCGAGAAGCTGCGCAGCGAGAATGCTGCGCTTGTCGACGCGCTCGCCAGCCGCACCGCCGAAACCTTGTCGGCGGTCGAAGGCGCCCGCTCGTCGCTGTCCGACAGCGTCGCCGATCTCATCGGCCGCATGACCAAGTCCAGCTCGCAGCTCGGTCAGCTGATCGACCAGGCCGCGGTCAATCTCGGCCAGGTCGATGAACGCCTGAGCGGCAGCACGCAAAGCTTCGCCGCCACCACCGAGAAGGCCGCGCAGACCTTTGCCAGCTCGGCACGTCTGGTCGATTCGAACACGACAAGGCTGACGGAACTGTCGTCGTCCACCTTGCGCGAGGTCGCGTCGATCGCCACCAAGTTCGACGAGCACAGCCGCCTGCTCTCCAGTGCTTCGGACCTGTTGAGCTCGGCCCAGAGCAACCTCGAACACACGCTCGAACGGCAGTCGTCGCTCGAAGACCTCGCCGTCGGCCTGGTCAAGAAGTCGGAGGATCTCGAAAGGGTCATGCGCTCGTTCGAAAATCTCGTCGGCCAGACACTGCAGAACGCCGAAGGCAAGACGATGGAGTCGGCCGACAAGATCCGCAACGCCATCACCGACGTCGTCGACTCGGCAACCAAGCGCTTTGCCGATGCCACCGAGGAGATGCGGCGCACCGCCGGCTCGATCAAGAGCGAACTCGACCTGACCCGGGCCGAGCTCAAGAAGGGCGTCATCGAAATGCCCGAAGAGGCAAAGGAATCGACCTCGGCCATCCGCCGCGCCGTTTCCGAGCAGATCAACGCCCTCAAGGAGCTTTCCGACATCGTGGCCAAGTCCGGCCGCGGCGGCGGTGACGGATCAGAACCACGCAACCTGCGCCCGGCGCCGCAAGCGCCGGCCGCACGTGCTGCCGAGCCGCCGCGCCGCGCACCGGCACCGCAGCCGGATCTGCGCACGCCTCAGGCGCCCTTGGGCGGCCCTGCATTGCGTGGCACGCTCGACCTTGAGCGTCCTGCCGAGGCGGCACCGCGTCCGCGCGGCGATGCCAGCGCCCGCACGCCTCAGGGCGGATGGGTGCGCGATCTGCTTACCGCGGCATCGAACGACGAGGACCTCAGGTCGGCAGCTCCCACGGCCCCCGCGGAAGCGCAGCGCGCTACCCCTGCCCAGCGCTCGCCCCTGCATGTCGTGGAATCGCTGAACTCGCTCTCCGTCGATATCGCGCGTGCCATCGACCACGAGGCTTCGATCGAGCTGTGGAACCGCTACCGGCGTGGCGAGCGTGACGTGTTCACGCGGCGGCTCTACACGCTGAAGGGACAGCAGACGTTCGACGAGATTCGTCGCAAGTATCAGGCCGAGGCCGAGTTCCGCGCCGCCGTCGACCGCTACTGCGACGATTTCGAGAAGCTGCTCAAGGATGTCTCGCGCAACGACCGCGACAACATCATGGCGCAGACCTACCTGACGTCGGACACCGGCAAGGTCTACACCATGCTGGCCCATGCGAGCGGCCGCCTGCACTGAGCGGGCGACGAGGATCACAATCGGTCGGCGCCGCCCCTCATCCGCCTGCCGGCACCTTCTCCCCATAT
>NZ_RZTF01000342.1:4018-6920 GCF_004023175.1 Mesorhizobium sp. M7A.F.Ca.MR.362.00.0.0 | reverse complement strand
GGCTTCGACCTCGCGGGCAAGCAGCGGCCAAGCCTGGCCGATGACGAAAAGCCCATTCAAAACAAACCGCTGACCGGCATCGTTGTCATCGAGATTCATCATTTGCAGCCCGGCACGGAGGCAGATTTCGCCACTCGCTTCGAGACTGAGACGGCGTGCCTGATGACGGCCGACGCACGCCTGCTCGCCGCCTTCGTTACCGAGCATGCCGAGAACAGTTTTCCGCGCCTGCCGGTACGGGCTGATGAAAACGTCTTCATCAGCGTCATGGGTTTTGCCAGCACCGAGGCGCATGCCCGCCACCAGGCCGCCCTAGCCGCTTCTCCGGCATGGCGGGATTTTTGGCAGGCCGCGCAGCTCGGCCTGACCAAACAAACGGAGACTTTGCGGCTGTCGCCCACATCGCAATCATTGGTCGGGCGTTAGACTTCAAATGCCTCGATGATCGCCTTTGCGACAAGGACCGGGTCTTCCCAATGCGGGTTGTGGCCACAGCTCTCGGCCCGAACGAAGACGGCTCCGGCAAGGGCGGATTGCAACGCCTGCTGGTGCGCCTCGCCGAACAGCGGGTCGCAGGCGCCGGCGATGATCAGCGTCCGGGCTTGCACGGCTCGTGCAGCATCGGTCAGGTCGGCGCGGCGGATTTCCTCGAGAATCGCGCGCCAGCGCGGGGTCGGCATCGCCGAGGCCTCTTGCGCCAAGCCGGCGAGAAAGGCTGCTGGCACGTCGGGACGACAGGCATGCCACCAGGCATAGAACGGATCGGCCGGCGATATCGGGTCGCGCAGGGCCTCGACGCCCGCGACCAGCGGATGACCCGGCGCGAAATCGGGCTTCAACGTGCCGGCCAGGACCACCAGCCCGCCGATCAACTCCTTGTGCCCCGCAGCCAAGGCGACAGCCACCATGGCGCCCAGCGAATGGCCGACCACGACCGGTCGGTCGAGTTGTAAACTCTGGATCAGCCCGGCCATATCATCGGCAAGATCGGCGATGCCGCAGTTCTTGCCAGCCTGCGAGGCGCCGTGGCCGCGCAGATCCGGCATGATCAGACGACGGCCGGCCAGATATGGCGCCAGAAGCGAAAAACTGCGGCTGGTGTCGGTGAAGCCGTGCACCAACAGCAGTGCCGGCTCGGCGCCTGATACCTCGACATAGGCGATGTCGAGATCGCCGACAGTGACGAATTGCTTGCGGCCGGCCCAGGCGCCCTGCTCCGGCAAAGCATCAAGCACCGCCGCTCTCACAGACCGAGCTTTTCCTTGACGGCGGCGAGGCCGGGTTGGCCGTCGAAGGTGGTGACGCCGGCGAGCCAGGCGTCGAGGCGGCTTTTGTTGGCCGTGATTGCCTTCAGCGCGCCGTCCTCCGGCTTCATGCCGTCATTGATCAGATAGCCCATGCCGACATTCTCGAAATCGATGTCGAAGGCGAGATTCCTGAGGAATTGCGCGACGTTCGGGCATTGCTCGAGATAGCCCTTGCGCACCTGCGTCGTCACCGTCGCGGCGCCGAAGTTCGGGCCGAAGAACTTGTCGCCGCCGGTCAGGTACTTGAAGTCGTACATCGTGTTCATCGGATGCGGCGCCCAGCCCTGGAAGACGATGAACTGCTTTTCCTTGATCTCGTAGCCGACCTCGGAAAGCATGCCGGCTTCGCTGGACTCGACCACTTGCCAGCCGTCCAGGCCAAAGGCGGGATCGGCGATGGCGTCCATCATCAACTGGTTTGAACCGGGCTCGATGCCGTACATTTTCTTGCCGAACTTGTCGGCGAATTTGTGCAGGTCGGAAATGTCCTTGACGCCGGCATCCCAGGCGTAGGTCGGAACGGCGAAGGTGTATTTGGCGCCCACGAGATTGACGCGCACATTTTCGACCGAGCCGTCCTTCTTGTAGGGCTCGTAATAGGTGACCATGGCCGGATCCCAGTAGCCCAGGAACAGGTCGAGGTCCCTGTTCTTCATGCCCTCGTAGATGACGTTTATGCCGAGCACCTGGCTTTGCGGCTGATAGCCGAGCGCCTCCAACAGGACGTTGGCGACCCCCGTGGTGAAGGCAAGGTCGTTCCAGCCGGGTTCGGCCATGCGGACCGTCCTGCACTCTTCGGCCTCGGCCGCCTGGGCCGCATGAGTGGCCAACATGAGGGCGGCAAGGCAGACGCCATTTGCAAAGATGCGCAACATTTCGGTTCTCCTCATTCGTAAAATTGACCAATTGGTCTTTTTATTGTCCCATGGGTCAATTCTTGATCTGAGCGGACGAAAATGTCAACGTGGATTCGAAATGCATGGACCAATCCCGTGAAACTCAAGCGTCTCAGTGAGATACGCCGCAAGGAGCTGCGGCAGGCGGCCTTCGTGGTTCTGGAGCGCGAGGGCATTGCCGGCGCGACCCTGGAAAAAGTGGCCGCCCAGGCAGGTGCCTCCAAAGGCATCGTGCTGCACTATTTCCGCAACAAGCAGGAACTGTTCGAGCACGCGATGCGCGAAGCCAATGCCGTCCTGTGCCAGGCGGTGATCGCGCGGCTTCGCCGGGCGCGTACGCCGATGGAGCGCATGGATGCGGTGATCGAGGGTAATTTCGAAGAGCATCTGTTCCAGCCGCCTCTGTGCCATGCCTGGCTGTCGCTCTGCGCCGAGGTGCCGCGCGACGAGAAGATGGCCCGTATCCAGCGGGTGATCCATGCGCGCATGCGCTCGAACCTGTTGTCGGGCCTGCACGGCCTCGCCTCGCCGGCGGATGCCGACGACATCGCGCTTGGCGTCACGGCGCTGATCGACGGGCTTTGGCTGCGGCTCGGCCTGCAACCGGGCAGCGTCTCGCGCGAACAGGCCGTCCGCCAGGTCAAGAATTATGTCGCGGGCCGGCTGGCCCTGCGGGAGCCCGTCACCGAAGTTCATACC
>NZ_RZTF01000342.1:2729-4008 GCF_004023175.1 Mesorhizobium sp. M7A.F.Ca.MR.362.00.0.0 | reverse complement strand
TTCATACCGTGGGATAGGCGGTAGTGGGTCAGTTTGAAATTTGATGCCGCGAATGCCGTTGTCGTGACCCGCCGTGAACTCCTATATGCTTACAGAAACGTATGGGACGGCGTATGACAATCGAGTGCATAGCCCCGCCGAATGCACTGGTGCGCGGAAAGAGTGGATCGAAGGTAATCCAGACATCAAGCACGTCAGCACGTCATTTGCCGAACGCCAAAACCGGACTATGCGGATGCATATGCGCCGCTTCACGCGCCTGACCAACGGCAGTGGAAGCTCACGCCAACGCCGTTGCCCCTGCACTTCATGTATTACAACTTTGTCCGCATTCATGCTTCATGCGCATGACGCCCGCGATGGCCGCCGGCGTGACTGGCAAGCTTTGGGAGATTAGCGATATCGTTGCGCTGATCGAGGCGAAGGAAGCCGAAAAGCCAGCGGCTCGGGGGCGTACCGAAAGAAAGGTGTCTCAACTGATTGATCCTCAACCCATCACGAATGAAAATATCCTGAGGGTTCTTTGCATCGTCCTCGTCGAAATTCGCGCGACCGATGATCTATCCAGAGCTCGTATGCTCGCGGATTCATTTCACAACGCACCGGCCATGATCGCCTCTGGCGCCGGTCCGCAGGATACCTGGGCAAGTGTACTTGGAACCGCTCGCAGGCTTGATATGGAACGATATGTCGTCTCACTGCTGAGCCACGTTCAGGCGAGACAGATTTCAAACTGACCCACTACCGGATAGGCTGGCCGCTTGACCTCGCCCGCTGATATGCGGTGCTCTCGCGGCGGCCAGAGTAGCCTTGGAGCATCCCATGAGACTTCACAACAAGCGCGCGCTGGTCACCGGTGGGTCGGACGGTATCGGCCTGGCGATCGCCGAGGCCTTTTTGCACGAGGGTGCGGACGTCCTGATCGTCGGCCGCGACACCAAGAAGCTCGACGACGCCCGCAAGCAGCTCGGCGGCACTATCGAGACGCTGTCGGCCGATCTTGCCACATCGGCCGGCATTGCGTCCGTCATCGAGCATGTGAAAAAATCGGGCACGCCTACCGATATCCTCGTCAACAATGCCGGAGTGGCTTTCCTGGTGCCGTTCGAAACCGTCAGCGAGGCGCAGTTCCAGCAATCCTTCACGCTGAATGTCACTGCTGTGTTCTTCATCACACAGGGCCTGCTGCCGCATCTGGCAGCCGGCGCATCGGTGATCAACATCTCGTCCTATTTCGCCAACAAGATGATCCCGAAGCGGCCGTCGAGCCTCTATTCCC
>NZ_RZTF01000342.1:0-2719 GCF_004023175.1 Mesorhizobium sp. M7A.F.Ca.MR.362.00.0.0 | reverse complement strand
GTCGAAGGGCGCGTTGAACTCGCTGACCAAGTCGCTCGCCTTCGAACTCGGCCCGCGCGGCATCCGCGTCAATGCCATCGCGCCCGGCACGGTCGACACCGCCATGCGGCGCAAGACCGTCGACAATTTGCCAGCCGAGGCAAAGGCGGAACTGAAGGCCTATGTCGAGCGCAGCTATCCGCTCGGCAGAATCGGCCGCCCCAACGATTTGGCCGGGATGGCTGTTTACCTGGCCAGCGACGAGGCCGCGTGGACCAGTGGCGGGATTTTTTCGATCGATGGGGGATACACGGCGGGGTGAGCTGCTTTTCTCCCTCCTTGAGGGGGAGATGGCCGGCAGGCCAGAGGGGGTCGCCTCACATGGACGCCAACCTTTTCCGGCGGCGGCAGGAGGTCGCGCCCGGTCGAACCGACCCCCTCTGTCGCCTTCGGCGACATCTCCCCCTCGAGGGGGGAGATTACCAGCACACCTTCAACCGATTTGCATACTTGCCGCCCGCAATCTCCGCTTGAAGCCGTTTGTGCAACGCGATACGCCGTTGCCGACTTCGACAAGGAGAGACCCGTGACCGCTGCAAAGACCAGAACCGAAACCGACACGTTCGGTCCCATCGAAGTTGCCGCCGACCGGTACTGGGGCGCGCAGGCGCAGCGTTCCCTTGGCAATTTCAAGATCGGCTGGGAGAAGCAGCCGGCGTCGATCGTGCGCGCATTGGGCATCGTCAAGCGGGCGGCGGCCGAAGCCAACATGGAGCTCAAGCGGCTTGATCCTTCGATCGGCAAGACGATTGTCGAGGCGGCGCAAGAGGTCATCGACGGCAAGCTCGACGACCATTTCCCGCTGGTGGTCTGGCAGACCGGCTCGGGCACACAGTCCAACATGAACGCCAATGAGGTGATCTCCAACCGGGCGATCGAGATGCTGGGCGGCGTCATGGGCTCCAAGAAGCCGGTGCATCCCAACGATCACGTCAATATGAGCCAGTCGTCGAACGACACCTATCCGACGGCCATGCACATCGCCTGCGCCGAACGCATCGTGCACGATCTGTTGCCGGCGCTGAAGCACCTGCACAAGGCGCTCGCCGCCAAGAGCAGAGAGTTCAATCACATCATCAAAATCGGCCGCACGCACACGCAGGATGCCACCCCCCTGACCCTCGGCCAGGAATTTTCGGGCTACGCCGCGCAGGTCGCCTCGTCGATCAAGCGCATCGAGCTGACGCTGCCCGGCCTGCAGGAACTGGCGCAGGGCGGCACCGCCGTCGGCACCGGCCTCAACGCGCCGGTCGGCTTCGCCGAACGGGTGGCGGATCGCATCGCCTCCATCACCGGCATTGCCTTCGTCACCGCGCCGAACAAGTTCGAGGCGCTGGCGGCCCATGATTCCATGGTGTTTTCGCACGGCGCCATCAATGCGGCGGCCGCCGCACTGTTCAAGATCGCCAACGACATCCGGTTCCTCGGTTCCGGCCCGCGTTCGGGCCTCGGCGAGCTGTCGCTGCCGGAAAACGAACCGGGCTCGTCGATCATGCCGGGCAAGGTCAACCCGACCCAATGCGAGGCGCTGACGCAGGTCTGCGTGCAGGTGTTCGGCAACAATGCGGCGCTCACCTTCGCCGGCAGCCAGGGCCATTTCGAGCTCAACGTCTACAACCCGCTGATGGCCTACAACTTCCTGCAGTCCGTGCAGCTGCTCTCCGACGCCTCGGTCTCCTTCACCGACAATTGCGTCGTCGGCATCGAGGCCCGCGAAGACAACATCAAGGCGGCACTCGACCGCTCGCTGATGCTGGTGACGGCGCTAGCGCCGACCATCGGCTACGACAATGCCGCCAAGATAGCCAAGACCGCGCACAAGAAGGGCACCACTTTGCGCGAGGAAGCGCTCGCCACCGGGCTGGTCAGCGAGGCCGACTACGACCGGCTGGTGCGGCCGGAGGACATGACGCATCCGGGGTAGTCAATTCCAGGAAAAGTGTCTTGCGGTTTTCGGTCTGGAATTGCGTCAACCAAAAGCCGGGTGTTTCGTGACGGGAGAATTTACTCCCGTCACGACGTGACGCGAAGCAAATTTTTCGCAGGCCGCCCGATCACGGAAACATAAGTACTGTGAACAATGTGTCGCCAGTCTGGTGGCTTTGGTGAACAGTCGGCTTGCTCTATCTCCCCGGTATCAACCCATCCCGGAGAGCCACCATGTCCATCAACACTTCAGTCGCCGGTTCCGGCGCATCCAATGCCTCGACTACCATCCTCCTCGGCCGCGTCCTGCTTGCCGTCATCTTCCTGCTTTCAGGCTTCGGCAAGCTGACCGCCATCGCCGGCACGGCCGGCTATTTCGGTGCCCTCGGCCTCCCCTTGCCGACCGTAACGGCCATTGTCGTCGGCCTGATCGAGCTTCTCGGCGGCCTCGCCATCCTCGTCGGCTTCAAGACCCGGATTGTTGCCTGGGTGCTGGCGATCTTCACCGTCGCTACCGGCTTGGTCGCCCACACCGGTTGGGCCGACCAGATGCAAATGATCCAGTTTCTCAAGAACCTCGCCATTGCGGGCGGCTTCCTCGTGCTGGCTTCCTCGGGCGCCGGCGCCTATTCGATCGACGCTAAGCGCGGCTGAGCCAAGAACCGGCAATAGCCGACAAAAAGCGGCGCGGAATTTTCCGCGCCGCTTTTTCGTTGTTGGTACATGCCCGCCGATCTGTCGGCCGGAGTTTCTG
>NZ_RZTF01000341.1:3582-6926 GCF_004023175.1 Mesorhizobium sp. M7A.F.Ca.MR.362.00.0.0 | reverse complement strand
TCTTCCCAGGACAAGGTGCCCTTGTCGTTGGCGTGGAACTGGTCGTGATGGATTTTGGAGCGGCAGACATCCATAAGCGCTTCCGAACCGCGCAGCATGCAGGGCGTGGTGCCGCAGACCTGGATATGCGCACGCGTGCCGACCGGATTCAACTGGTACTGCGTGTAGAAGGTCGCGACTTCGAGCCCGCGGATACGCGGCATGCCGAGCATGTCGGAAATCGTCTCGATGGCTGCCTTCGTCACCCAGCCTTCCTGCTCCTGCGCTATCATCAGCAAGGGAATGATGGCCGACTGCTCACGGCCCTTCGGGTACTTCTTGATCCATTGCTTCGCCGCAGCCGCATTCGCCCGGTTGAAGGCGAAGGATGCTGGCTGGACGCTGGCTTCTGCGAGACGGCGGACTGACATTTAGCGATCGACCTCACCAAACACGATGTCGAGGGAGCCGAGAACGGCGGTGACGTCGGCCAGCATGTGGCCGCGGCAGAGGAAATCCATCGCCTGCAGATGCGCGAAACCGGGGGCGCGCAGTTTGCAGCGGTAAGGCTTGTTGGAGCCGTCGGAGACCAGATAGACGCCGAATTCGCCCTTCGGCGCTTCGACCGCGGCGTAAACCTCGCCGGCCGGCACGCGATAACCCTCGGTGTAGAGCTTGAAGTGATGGATCAGCGCTTCCATCGAGCGCTTCATCGCCTGGCGCTTGGGCGGCACCACCTTGCCGTCGAGATTCGACACCGGGCCGGTGCTCTCCTTGCCGAGCAGGAGATCGACGCATTGGCGCATGATCTTCGCCGACTGGCGCATTTCTTCCATGCGCACGAGGTACCGGTCGAAGCAGTCGCCGTTCTTGCCGATCGGAATGTCGAAATCCATTTCCGAATAGCATTCATAGGGTTGCGACTTGCGCAGGTCCCAGGGAGCACCCGAACCGCGCACCATCACGCCCGAAAAACCCCAGGCCCAGGCATCCTCCAGCGAGACGATGCCGATGTCGACATTGCGCTGCTTGAAGATGCGGTTGCCGGTCAGCAGCTGATCGAGGTCGTCGATCGACTTCAGGAACGGATCTATCCACTTGCCGATGTCCTCGACCAGTTTCTGCGGCAGGTCCTGGTGGACGCCGCCGGGGCGGAAATAGGCGGCATGCATGCGCGAACCCGAGGCGCGCTCATAGAACACCATCAGCTTTTCGCGCTCGACGAAGCCCCACAGCGGCGGCGTCAGCGCGCCGACGTCCATCGCCTGCGTCGTCACATTGAGGATGTGCGACATGATGCGGCCGATTTCGCAGTAGAGAACGCGGATCAGCTGGCCGCGCTTCGGCACTTCGATGCCGAGCAGGCGCTCGGCGGCGAGCGCGAAGGCGTGCTCCTGGTTCATCGGCGCGCAATAGTCGAGCCGGTCGAGATAGGGAATCGCCTGCAGGTAGGTTTTGGCCTCGATCAGCTTTTCGGTGCCGCGATGCAAGAGCCCGATATGCGGATCGACGCGATCGACGACTTCGCCGTCCAGCTCCAGCACAAGGCGCAAAACGCCGTGCGCCGCAGGGTGTTGCGGGCCGAAATTGATGTTGAAGTTGCGGACCGAGGTTTCAGCCATTTACTGCTTTGCCTTCTCGTCACCCGGCAGCACGTAATCCGTACCTTCCCACGGGGACAAAAAATCGAAATTGCGGAATTCCTGCTTGAGCTCGACCGGCTCATAGATAACGCGCTTGGCCTCATCGTCGTAGCGCACCTCGACGAAGCCGGTCAGCGGGAAATCCTTGCGCAGCGGGTGGCCTTCGAAACCATAGTCGGTCAACAGGCGGCGCAGATCGGGATGGCCCGAGAACAGCACGCCATAGAGATCGTAGGTCTCGCGCTCGAACCAGTCGGCACCGGGAAAGACGCCGGTGATCGACGGCACCATGGTTTCCTCGTCGGCCTGCACCTTGACGCGGATGCGCACATTCTGCTTCGGCGACAACAGATGATAGACGACGTCGAAACGCTTGGCCCGCGACGGATAGTCGGCGCCGCAGACGTCGATGATCGAGATGAACTGGCAGCGCGCATCGTCGCGCAGGAAGGTCATCACCTCGACCAGATCGCGCGGCTCGACATGGATGGTGAGTTCGCCATAGGCAATATCAGCCTCGTTCACGCGGCCGATCAGCTTCTCGCCGAGATAGTTCGACAGTTCGCTCAGGGATGCGGTCATGGATTTACCGTTCGATCGTGCCGGTGCGGCGGATCTTCTTCTGCAAGAGAAGAATGCCGTAGAGCAGCGCTTCGGCGCTCGGCGGGCAGCCGGGCACATAGATATCGACGGGCACGATGCGGTCGCAGCCGCGCACCACCGAATAGGAGTAGTGGTAGTAGCCGCCGCCATTGGCGCAGGAGCCCATCGAGATGACGTAGCGCGGTTCCGGCATCTGGTCGTAGACCTTGCGCAGCGCCGGCGCCATCTTGTTGGTCAGCGTGCCGGCGACGATCATGATGTCGGACTGGCGCGGGGACGCGCGCGGCGCGACGCCGAACCGCTCCGAATCATAGCGCGGCATCGAGGTGTGGATCATCTCGACCGCGCAGCAAGCGAGGCCGAACGTCATGAACATCAGCGACCCGCTGCGCGCCCAGGTGATGAGCGCCTCGGTCGAAGTGACCAAAAAGCCCTTGTCGGCCAACTCGTTGTTGATCTCGAGGAAGAAGGGATCGTCCTCCCCCACCGGCCTGCCGGTGTTGGGATCGATAATACCCTTGGGCTTCGGCGCGACGAGGGTGCCTGAACTGTCGTTCAATCCCATTCCAGCGCTCCTTTTTTCCATTCATAGGCAAAGCCGATGGTCAGCACCGCCAAAAACACCATCATCGACCAGAAACCGAGCATGCCGATCTTCGAAAACGACACCGCCCACGGAAACAGGAAGGCCACTTCCAGGTCGAAGATGATGAACAGGATCGACACCAGGTAGAAACGGATGTCGAACTTCATGCGGGCGTCGTCGAACGAGTTGAAACCGCACTCATAGGCGGAAAGCTTTTCGGGATCGGGATTGCGGTAGGCCACCAGGAAGGGCGCGGCCAGCAGCGCCAGGCCGACAACCAGCGCCACGCCTATGAACAGGACGATGGGCAGGTATGAGCTCAAGAGTGCGTTCATGCTCGGCTTTCCGTTGGCGCCAATCCAGTTTGATTACAGCACCGGACCCTAATGCGGAAGCGTGACAGTTTAACCGCTGAACCGTTTTAAGGGCCTATGCTGCAACGCGGCGAGGGTTAGCGCAGCACTTCCAGCGAAGCAAGTCAAACCTTGTTCAAAACACCGACCTGGACGGCATATCGCGGCAAACTGGTCCGA
>NZ_RZTF01000341.1:2723-3572 GCF_004023175.1 Mesorhizobium sp. M7A.F.Ca.MR.362.00.0.0 | reverse complement strand
GGTCCGATCCGCTCCTGTTTGATTTCCTTCGCTTTTTACTCCACTTTTCTCTCCTGACATGGATGCCGCCAAAACCCTGCTAGCATGGGTTGGAATCAGCCATTCGACCCTCGGTCAAAACACTTCAAAGTGATGCCTGCATGAAGGAAAAGATCTCGCTCCCCACGGCCCGTCGCATCGCGCTTGCCGCCCAGGGGTTTCTCGATCCCCGCCCGACCGGCACGCCCGACCGCCGGCATTTTGCCCGCACCCTCTCCCGCACCGGCCTGCTGCAGATCGATTCCGTCAGCGCGGTGGTGCGCGCTCATTATATGCCGCTCTATTCGCGCCTTGGTCCCTACCCGTTCTCGCTGCTCGACAACGCGGCCGTGACGCGTAAGCGCACGGTTTTCGAATACTGGGCGCACGAGGCGTCCTTCCTGCCGGTCGAGACCTACCCGCTAATGCGCTGGCGCATGCAGCGCGCCGAGCGCGGCGACGAAATGTATCTGGGCCTCGCCAAATGGGGCCGCGAGCACGCCGCCTATATCGAAGAGATTTACCGCCAGGTCGCCGAGCGCGGCCCGATTGCCGCTTCCGCGCTCGAAGGCCAGAAAGGCTCGGGTGGCTGGTGGGGCTGGAGCCATGCCAAGCACGCATTCGAATGGCTGTTCTGGGCCGGCCGCATCACCACGGCGCACCGTCGCGGTTTCGAGCGCTTCTATGATCTGCCCGAGCGCGTGCTGCCGCAGGCGATCCTCGACCTCCCAGTGCCGACGCCTGAGGACGCGCACCGCGAATTGCTGCGCATTTCCGCCCGCGCCCACGGCGTGGCGACTTCAGGCGATTTGCGCGATTATTTCCGCCTGT
>NZ_RZTF01000341.1:0-2713 GCF_004023175.1 Mesorhizobium sp. M7A.F.Ca.MR.362.00.0.0 | reverse complement strand
GCTGGCCTATCTTCATAAAGACGCGCGTCTGCCGCGCAAGATCGACGCCCGCGCCCTGCTGGCGCCGTTCGATCCTGTCGTCTTCGAACGCTCGCGCACAGAGCGGCTGTTCGACTTCCACTACCGCATCGAGATCTACACGCCGGCCGACAAGCGGCAATACGGCTACTATGTCCTGCCGTTCCTGCTCGGCGACAGGATCGTGGCACGCGTCGACCTCAAGGCCGACCGTCCGGCCAGCATACTGCGGGTCCATGCGGCCTATGCCGAGCCGGGTGCGCCGCCTGAAACCGCTGCAGAACTGTTCGAGGAATTGAAGCAGATGCAGGGCTGGCTCGGGCTCGAACGCATGGAAGTGACCCCGGCCGGCGATTTGGGTCCGGCGCTGGCCGACATCGCCATGTCGTAAGCTCGCGTTGACACCGCCGCTCGCAAAAGCCTAAATCCGGTTCAGATGGTCTCTTGCCCGCAACGGCAAGAGCTAAGAGGGAATGCGGTGCGGGGCAAAATCCCAAATCCGCGGCTGTCCCCGCAACTGTAAGCGAAGAGCCAAGGCCGAAAGCCACTGGGAGTTCCCGGGAAGGCGGCTACCCAAGGCGATGACCCGCGAGCCAGGAGACCTGCCGTCTGCGACTTTAGAATCCGATCGCCCGGCGGGTTTCCGGGCAAGGAGCCCGATCTTTGGACCACGACAGCAGTTTTTCGGCTGGCACAGCGGATATTTCGTCCGGCCATGATGATGCCTTGGCCGGCGTCACCATCATCGTCTGCGCCTCCTGCCGCGATGAGACCGGCTCCGACGCTCATCCCCGCGCCGGCGAATTGCTGGCGGAGGATACGCGCCGCGCCGCATCCAGCGACGACATCCGCATCCGCAGCGTCGAATGCCTTGGCAATTGCAAGCGGCGCCTCAGCGCCGCCATCCTGCGCGACGGCTGCTGGAGCTATGTCTTTGGCGACCTGACCGAGACCAGCGGCGCCGACCTCGTCACGGGCGCCAAGCTTTTCGCCACCTCGACCGACGGTCTCATTCCCTGGCGTGGCCGTCCCGATAGCCTGAAGCGTGGCCTCGTTGCCCGCATCCCTCCCCTCGACATGCTGAAGGACTGACCATGACTGCCCCAGATTCGTCTGCGAACCTCTCCCGCGTTCCCTGCACCGTCGTCACCGGCTTCCTCGGCGCCGGCAAGACGACGCTGGTCCGCCATCTCCTGGAAAACGCCGGCGGCAAGCGCATTGCCATCATCGTCAACGAGTTTGGCGACATCGGCATCGACGGCGAGATCCTGAAGGGCTGCGGCATCGACACCTGCCCGGAGGAAAACATCGTCGAACTGGCCAATGGCTGCATCTGCTGCACCGTCGCCGATGATTTCGTCCCGGCGCTTGACAAGATCCTGTCGCTGACGCCGAGGGTCGACCACATCCTGATCGAGACTTCGGGCCTGGCGCTGCCCAAGCCGCTGGTCCAGGCCTTCCAGTGGCCGAGCGTGAAAAGCCGGGTGACTGTCGATGGCGTCATTGCCGTGGTCGACGGCCCGGCCTTGGCCGAAGGCCGCGTCGCCAGCGACATGGATGCCCTGCAGGCGCAGCGCGCCGGGGACGAGACGCTCGACCACGACGACCCGGTGGAAGAACTGTTCGAGGACCAGATCGCCTGCGCCGACCTGATCATCCTGTCGAAGAGCGACCTGATGGACGCCGCCGGCACCGCCCGCGCCAATACCATCATTGGCGAACACTCCGCCCGCGCGGTGAAGATCGTGCCGACATCGCATGGCAAGGTCGATCCCTCGGTGCTGCTCGGGCTCGGTCTCGCCGTCGAGGACGACATCCAGAACCGCAAGTCCCATCATGACGGCGCGTTCGACCACGAGCATGACGACTTCGATACCTTCATCGTCGACATTGCCTCGATCGCCAATCCGGACGAGCTGGCAAAGCGCGTCGCCACCGTCGCAGAAGAAGAGAACGTGCTGCGCGTAAAAGGCTTCGTCGAAGTCGGCGGCAAGCCGATGCGGCTCTTGCTGCAGGCCGTCGGGCCGCGCGTCAATCATTACTATGACCGCGCCTGGACCGCGCAGGACGACCGCCGCTCGCGTCTCGTCGTCATCGGCCTGAAAGGGCTGAACCGCCCGGCGATCGAGCGTATACTCGCCGGCTGATTTCGGACACGGATTGCGATGCACATCCTAACCACGACATCCGCCTCGCTCGACGACCTCGCCGAGCCGGTCGATCTGCGGCAGACGCCGGCGGATATCGTGGCGCTGTCCTTCACCGACAGCGACCTCGCCGGACTGGCGGCAGCCTGGAAGGCCGATGCCGGCCGCCTGCCCTCGATGCGGCTGGCCGCACTGCGTGACCTGCGCCATCCGATGTCCGTCGACCTCTGGGTCGACAGCGTCGCCCGCCACGCCAAGATCATCCTGGTGCGCATCCTCGGCGGCTACGACTGGTGGCGCTACGGCTGCGACCAGCTCGCCTCGACCGCCCGCGAACGCGGCATAAAACTGGCGCTGCTGCCCGGCGAATGCCGCGACGAGGATTTGCGCCTGATCGAAGCCTCGACGCTGCCGCGCGAAGAGTTGGACGGCCTGCTCGACTATTTCCGCGAGGGCGGCCCGGCGAATATGAGCGCGCTGGTGCGGAGGCTGGCACGGCTGGCGGGGTCGGATGCGCCTTTCGTCGAGCCGGTCGCCGTGCCCAAAGC
>NZ_RZTF01000033.1:27006-32124 GCF_004023175.1 Mesorhizobium sp. M7A.F.Ca.MR.362.00.0.0 | reverse complement strand
GCTGTTCCAGGCTTTTTCGATCCCGTCGGGATCAATGCGGCCGACGCTTCTTGAAGGCGACTATCTGTTCGTCACCAAATGGTCCTATGGCTATTCGCGGTACTCGCTGCCTTTCGGCCCCGACATCTTTTCGGGCCGCATCTGGGGCGCCGAGCCGAAGCGTGGCGACGTGGCGGTGTTCAAGTTCCCGCCTGATCCGTCCGTCGACTACATTAAGCGCGTTGTCGGCCTGCCGGGTGACAAGATCCAGGTCAAGGACGGCCAGCTGTTCATCAACGGCGTCGGCGTGCCGCGCGTGAAAACAGGCCAGATCGACAATCCCGACATCACCGAGGAATCGCGACCGATCGATGTCTATCGTGAGACCTTGCCCAACGGCGTCAGCTACGACACGCTCGACCTGAATTCGAACTCGATCGGCGACAACACCCGCGAATTCGATGTGCCGCCCGGCCACTATTTCATGATGGGCGACAACCGGGACAATTCCGCCGACAGCCGTTTCACCGTCGGCTACGTTCCCGCGGAAAATCTGGTTGGCCGTGCCAATCTTGTTTTCTTCTCGATCGCCGGCAAGGCGAGCCCTCTCGAAATCTGGAAATGGCCGTCGCTGATGCGCGCTTCGCGCCTGTTCCACTTCGTCAATTGATGGCTTTGAAGCGTCCGACAGGCGAAACTCTGGCCGGTTTGGTAAAAGCCAAGACCGGCCACGTCTTCAAGGATATCCGCTTGCTCGAGACCGCCTTGACGCATTCCAGTGCGGTCAAGGCCGCCACCAACAACCAGCGTCTTGAATTTCTTGGCGACCGCGTGCTCGGGCTTGTCGTCGCCGATATGCTTTTCGAAAAATTTCCCGATGCGCCGGAAGGTGAAATCGCGCCGCGCTTCAATGCGCTGGTCGATGCACGGACATGCTCCGAGATCGGCATCGAAATGCAGCTGGAAGATCTGGTCCGCGCCGATTCTGCCTTGAAGATGCGGTCGCGTGGCTCGGGCGGAAACTATCTGGCGGATGCGGTCGAAGCCCTGATCGCGGCGGTTTACGTTGACGGTGGCATCGAGGCCGCGCGGCGGTTTGTCCTGCGCTACTGGGAACCGCGCTCGAATACGGTGATCACAAAGCCGCTCAATCCGAAATCCGATCTGCAGGAATGGATTGCCAAGACCAGCGATATCAGACCCGAATACGTGATCGAAAAACGCGAAGGCCCGGACCTCCAGCCCGTCTTCACCGTGTCCTTGCAGGTCCGCGGTTTTGCGCCGATAAGCGGCACTGGCGGCTCCCGCAGGGTTGCCGAAGAAGCGGCGGCTTCGGCATTTCTTGTGCGCGAAGGCGTCTGGGCCACCACATCGGCCCAAAAATCGGAGGGCGCGCGACCCTCCAGTGAAGGGAGTGCGGCATGACCGCTACCGAAGAGCCGGCGACCGCAGCCGCCGCCACGCATTCCGGTTTTGTCGCGCTGATCGGCGCGCCCAATGCGGGCAAGTCGACGCTGGTCAACCAATTGGTGGGCGCCAAGGTGTCGATCGTCACCCACAAGGTGCAGACGACCCGCGCCATCGTGCGCGGCATCGCCACGCATGACAATGCGCAGATCGTTTTTGTCGACACGCCCGGCATCTTCAAGCCGAAGCGGAGGCTCGACACGGCGATGGTGACCACCGCCTGGGGCGGGGCCAAGGACGCCGACATCGTGCTGCTTTTGATCGATGCCGAACGCGGCATCAGGGGCGACGCCGACGCCATCCTCGAACGGCTGAAGGATGTGCGCCAGCCAATGGTGCTGATCCTCAACAAGGTCGACCGCGTCAAGCACGAAGCGCTGCTCGCTCTGTCGGCGGCAGCGAACGAAAGGGTGCCGTTCAAGCGCACCTTCATGGTGTCGGCGCTGACCGGTTCCGGCTGCAAGGACGTGCTCGATTATCTGGCCGAGGCTCTACCGGTCGGCCCCTGGTACTATCCGGAAGACCAGATCTCGGACCTGCCGATGCGCCAGCTCGCGGCCGAGATCACGCGCGAGAAGCTGTATCTAAGGCTGCATCAGGAACTGCCCTATTCCTCGCATATCGAGACCGAGAAATGGGAAGAGAAGCCGGATGGCTCGGTGCGCATCGACCAGACCATCTATGTTGAGCGCGACAGCCAGAAGAAGATCGTTCTTGGCCACAAGGGCGAGACAATCCGCGCCATCGGCCAGGCGGCACGCATGGAGATAGCGGGCATCCTCGAACAGAAGGTGCACCTGTTCCTGTTCGTCAAGGTGCGCGAGAACTGGGGCGACGACCCTGAGCGCTATCGCGAGATGGGGCTCGAGTTTCCGCGCTAGGCTCGATGGTCAGCAAGCCGAACATCGACATAGCGCTTGTCAGCCGATTGATCGCCACGCAGTTTCCCCGTTGGAAGGAGCTTGCGGTCAGGCCCGTCGAGTTTGGCGGCTGGGACAACAGAACCTTTCATCTCGGCGACGAGATGACCGTGCGGCTGCCAAGCGCCGCGGCCTATTCCCTGCAGGTGGAAAAGGAGCATCGCTGGCTGCCGAGGCTCGCACCTCTGTTGCCGCTGCCGATCCCGGTGCCGCTGGCGATGGGAGTTCCGGCCGAAAGCTATCCCTGGCACTGGTCCGTTTACCGCTGGATCGAAGGCGAGACGGCAGAGCGCGAGCGTATCGCCAGCTTGCCGCGATTCGCGACCGACCTGGCCGCGTTCCTGGTCGCCTTGCAAATGATCGATGCCACTGGCGGACCGGCGTCGGGACAACGCAACTTCTTTCGCGGCGGAGCACTCAGCGTCTACGATGGCGAAACCCGGCAAGCGATTGCAGCCCTCGACGGCAAGATCGTACGGTCGCAGCCCGTGCGGTGTGGGAGGCAGCACTTGCCGCGCCATGGCACGGTGCGCCGGTCTGGTTCCACGGCGACGTCAGTTGGGGAAACCTGCTGGTCAGGCAAGGCCGGTTGGGCGCGGTGATCGACTTCGGAACCTCCGGCGTTGGCGATCCCGCCTGCGATCTGGCGATTGCCTGGACATTGTTTGAAGGCAAAAGCCGGGAGGCGTTTCGCGCCGGCCTTCCAGCCGATGAGGCGGGCGCGTGGTCGTGGCTGGACGCTTTGGAAGGCGCTGATCACGGTAGCTGGACAGATCGACGTCAACCCTGTCGAGGTTGAAAAATCCCGTCATGTGATCGATGAGGTGCTTGCCGATCACGAGCGGCGGGGGTGAGGCGCCAAACGTTCAAGGCGCTCTCGCCCACCAGATCCTGATCCTGTCGCCGATCCATCCGCCCCCGTATGGCGCGACCAGGGACATTCTGGCCGAGGCGATGCTTTCCCGGACCTATGCGTGCCCACCCGCCTGATCGAGGCGGAGGGGAGCGCATCGCCTGCGTCGTTCAGGTCGACTGAGAGGGCGTCACGGAGGAATCGTTTTTCAACGGCTGGCTGCTGTCACAATCGGCGACACGACGGCACTCCAGGAAGTTTCGACCGCCTTGGAGGGGGCAGACACCCTTGGAAGCGTCATCCCGCTTTTCGCCTCGGTATCAGAGCGGGATTTGCAGATGGGCGTTATCTGGCAACAGAAGGGGAGGCGGCAAGAATCGGATAAATTTCGACGGAATTGAGGTATATTTTGCGTATTATGCGGACATTTTGGAAATATAACACGTTATCAGTATAGTTAGCCGCGAAATTATCCGTATATATATTTAATAAATGACATTGTGCCATTTGTATCGCTCGTCGGATTATCAAGTGTTATTTGTGCAACACGGCATTAATCTGTTTGGGGAATTGTCATTATTCCGGAAATCGTCATCGAAGGCAGATGATCGATGGGTATGTTCGCCGCTGAAAAGGGCGAGCGGTGTGAGCCTTTTTCGTTGTGGGGGTGAGGCGGGAAAACATTGCCGCCAGCCACAATCCGAAGCCATTTATAACTATGACTGGAGAGGTCAGAAAATGAACATCAAGAGCCTCCTTCTCGGCTCAGCCGCGGCCCTGATCGCGGTCAGCGGCGCGCGCGCCGCCGACGCTGTCGTCGTCGCCGAACCGGAACCGGCCGAATACGTCAAGATCTGCGACGTCTACGGCGCCGGTTACTTCTACATTCCGGGCACCGAGACCTGCCTGCGCATCGGCGGCTACCTCCGCTACGACATGGGCGTCGGCGATTCCGGCGCGCTGGATGGCGCCAATAACGTTGCCGATCACATGGACGGCGATAGGAACGACACCTACTACAAGAACATGCGCTTCACGCTGAGGACTTATACCGGCCAGGAAACCGAGCTCGGCACATTGAAGACCTTCACCGAGACCCGCTTCCAGTTCGGCAACTCTTCCGGCGACTATACCGGTGACGGCACCGGCTGGCAGGCCGGCAACAAGGCCACCACCCTCAACTTCGCCTGGATCCAGCTCGGTGGCCTGCGCGTCGGTAAGGATGAAACGGTATACGACCAGTTCATCGGCTATGCCGGCAACGTCATCCAGGACACGCTCATCCCGTATGGTGTCAAGGATACCAATCTCATCAGCTACTACTTCGACGCAGGCAGCGGCTTCACGGGCGTGGTCTCGCTCGAAGAAGGCACCGGCGTCAACACGATCGACAGCTATGTTCCGCATTTCGTCGGCGGTTTGAAGTACAAGGGCGACTGGGGTGCGATCACCGGCGTCGTGGCCTATGACAGCAATTATGAGGAAGTGTCCGGCAAGGTCCGTTTGGACGTCAACGTCAGCAAGGAACTGACGCTGTTCGTCATGGGCGGCTACGGCACCAACGACAACATCAACGACTTCGGCACAGGCCGTACCCAATATAAGCCATGGGGCGGAAACTGGGCGATCTGGGGCGGCGGCACCTACAAGTTCAACGACAAGACCTCGTTCAACGCCCAGGTCTCCTATGACGACTGGAAGAACCTCGGCGTCGCGGCCAACGTGGCCTATACCATTGTGCCCGGCTTTACGATCACGACTGAAGTCGATTACCTCAATGCAGGAAAATTCGACGACTTGGACTTCAACAACTGGACGAAGGCCGACAAGAAGAGCAGCGTCGGCGGCATCGTTCGCTTCCAGCGCAATTTCTAACGGATCGACTGACCCCACCAGCCC
>NZ_RZTF01000033.1:23472-26996 GCF_004023175.1 Mesorhizobium sp. M7A.F.Ca.MR.362.00.0.0 | reverse complement strand
CAGCACATCGCTGCGGGCGGTTTTTTATGCATTGGCATGAGAGTTACCCGGGGGCCAAGCCCATACCTTGATTTCGCCACCCGATCGGTGAAAAGCTCCTGAAATGGAATGGCGCGACGAGGGAATCATTCTCGGCACCCGCAAGCATGGCGAAACCAGCGCCATTCTCGAGGTGTTGACGCGAGCGCATGGCCGTCATCTCGGCCTTGTTCGTGGCGGCCGTTCGCGCAAGCAGCAGCCTGTGCTCCAGCCCGGCAACCGTGTCGACCTGTTGTGGCGAGCGCGCCTTGACGAGCACCTCGGCACGTTCCAGGCCGAGGCGATCGAGATGAACGCGGCCCGGTTGATGGACAGCGCCGTCGCCGTCTACGGATTGCAGACCATGGCCGCGCATCTGCGCCTGCTGCCCGAGCGCGACGCGCATGAAGGTCTCTACGAAACGCTTGCCGTGATGATCGTCCATCTCGACGACGCCGACGTTGCCGGCGAACTGGTGGCGCGCTTCGAGCTTCTGGTGCTGGACGAACTCGGCTTCGGCCTCGATCTCAGCCAATGCGCCGCCACCGGCACGCGACAGGACCTGGCCTATGTCTCACCGAAGTCGGGACGTGCGGTATCGCGCGAAGCCGGTTTGCCGTGGCGCGACAAGATGCTGGCTCTGCCGGCCTTCCTGCAGCGCGGCTCCGGCCTGCGCGCCGATGCGGCTGATGTCGACGACGCCTTCCGGCTCACCGGCTTCTTCTTCAACCGCCACGTCTATGAGCCGCGCGGCATCGAGCCGCCGGACGCTCGTACCGGCTTCCTCGCCGCCTTGCGCAAACATCACGCGCGCTGCAAGGCCATAGCTGGCGAAGACGCAGCCAGAGAAATCATCACATGAGCGAGGTCGAACTTTATCCTGGCCGGGTCTCACCGCTCGGCCTCGGCACCATTCCGCACGCCGACATCCTGAAATACACCGGTTTGGAATTGCTGCAGCGCATCGTCGACGGCAAGTATCCGGCGCCGCCGATTTCCTTCCAGCTGAATTTCACTCTCACCGAAGTCTCGGAAGGGCGCGCTGTCTTTCGTGGCATGCCGAGCGAGCGCCATCTCAATCCGCTGGGCAGCGTGCATGGCGGCTGGGCGGCGACGCTGCTCGATTCGGCGCTGGCCTGTGCCGTGCAGACGCTGCTCGAAAAGGGCGAGGCCTATACCACGGCGGAGTTCAAGGTGAATTTGACGTGTCCCATCACGCCGAAGACCGGCGAGGTGGTGTGCGAGGGCAGGGTTGTTCACAAGGGCCGCACGTTGGCGGTGTCGGAAGCGACGCTGAAGGATGCCGGCGGCAAGCTGCTGGCTTTCGGCACCGAAACATGCTCGATCTTTCCGGCCGCCAATCTGGCGGCGCGTTGACTGGCGGCGCATTGAGTTTTCCGAGCTTGGATTTTCTGGCCGTTTGGCCGCCGCATTTGAATGTCAGTAAGACGAATGTCAGTGAAAACTGGCCTGGTTTGGGGGAACCGCCATGTTTGAAAGCCTGATCGGCCTTGTCGCCATCATCGCCTTGTTCGTCATCATTTCGCGCCAGCAGAGCCGCATCGGCCTTGTCGAGCGCGAGCTTGGCGCACTGCGCAGCCTTGTGCTCTCGGGAGCCGTGCCGCCTGCGGCCAGGCCGTCCGAACAGGCGGTGGCCGACAACGCGCCCGCCGATATGGCTCCGGACGTAGCGGCCGCGGCCGATATTGTCCCGCCGGAGGTAAGCGCAGCGGTCACAGCCCCGGCGCCAGCCACGGACACGGAAGACTCGACCGGCGAGATCGTCTCCGGGCCGTGGACCGCTCCAGAACCGGCACCGAAGGCAGTGGAACCTGCGGAGCTTTCCGCAGCGGCGAAAGCCGCCCGCCAATCCGATGTCGAAACCGCGCTCGGTACCCGCTGGGCGGTCTGGGTTGGCGGCATCGCACTGGCGCTGGGCGGCCTGTTCCTGATCCGCTACACCATCGAAGCCGGCATTTTCGGTCCCGGCGTGCGGCTGGCCATGGCCGGCGTGCTCGGCCTTGTGCTGGTCGCCGGCGGCGAGTTCATCCGGCGCACCGGCTTCAAGGTGCCGGTGCAAGGGGCCGGCGGCGCTTATATTCCAGCGATCCTGACTGCTGCCGGTGCCTTCATCCTGTTCGGCACCGTCTATGCCGCGCATGGCATTTACGGCTTCATCGGCCCGGCACTCGCCTTCACGCTGCTCGGCGTCATCGGAGTGGCGACGATCGCGGCAGCTCTTGTCCATGGCCAGGCGCTGGCCGGCATCGGCCTTGTCGGCGCCATGGTGACGCCGGTGCTGGTCGCCTCGCAGGCACCCAATCCCTGGGCGCTTTTCGGCTATCTCGCGATCGTGCTTGCCGCCACCGGCGTCATCGCCCGCATGCGGGACTGGAAATTACTGGTGGCGGCCGCCTTTTTCGGCACCGGTGTCTGGACCATCCTCTATATGACCGATGCGCCGGGGGCGAACCTCTCTGCCATTCTGTTCATCGACGCCGTCACGCTGGCCGTGCTCGCCCTTGTCTGGCTCGCTCGCCGTGACGACGAACCTGGACCAGCCAGGGCTTTCGACTGGCCGTCCATCGTGCCTGGCCTGTTCGTCGCATTCTCGGCGCTGGGCCTGTCGGTCGACCCGGCCTTCGCTGCCGCCGGCTACGCCTTGCCAGGCGCGGTGGTGATCGCCGCGATGGTGGGGGTCGCGCTTTATCGTCCGCTGGCGCTGCCGCTCCTCTATGCCGCGGGACTGGTCACGGTGCTGATCTATCTCGGCATCATCCCGCCAACCTCGATCGCTTCCGATTTTTCCAGCGGCGCCTTGGGCGTCGACGGACTGCCGGTGGCCACGTCCAACGCGCTGACCTTGCGCATCGGCATCGTACTCGGCCTGGTCTTCATCGGCGCCGGCTTCTGGGCCGCACGCCGGTTCGCCGCCGGCACACAGATCCGCGCGGCCTCATGGGCAGCGTGGGGCGTCATCGTCCCGCTTGTCGTCCTGCTGGCGCTCTGGTTCACATTCGGCAATCTCGACCGTGATCTTGTCTACGCCGCCGCAACGGCACTGCTGGTCGTCATTTTCGCCGCCGGCGGCGAGTGGATCGCGCGGGCCGAGGAGCCGCCGCTCAAGGGCGGTGTCGCGGTGTCGTTTGCCCTGGGCGGCGCGGCCATCGCCGGGCTGCTGCTGATGCATATGGCTTTCGATTCCGGCTGGACCACCATCCTGCTCGGTGCGGCGGCCATCGTGCCGGCGCTGACTACGCGCTGGCGCGCCTATCCGGTGCTCGGCTGGATTTCGGTCGGCGCGGTGATCGCGGTGCTTGGCCGCGTCGCTTTCGACCCGACCATCGTCGGTGCCGGGTTCCTGTCGACGACGCCGGTGTTCAACTGGCTGCTGCCAGGCTACGGCGTGCCGGCACTGGCCTTCGGCTTTGCCGCCTGGCAGCTTGCGCGCACCACGAATGGCCGGCCGCGCCTTGCCATGGAGGCGGCTGCGGCGCTGTTTGCGC